>JAOUHJ010000013.1 GCA_029865225.1 Nitrospira sp. | reverse complement strand
GCCGCCATCGAAGATTACATGAACAACCACAATCAGAACCCGCGCGTGTTTGTCTGGACCGCATCTGTCGAGAGTATTATGGCCAAGATCGCCAAATGTAAAGAAGCGTTGGACGCACTACACTAGTGACTGCATTGGAGACTTTGATTATGCAGCGCCTCACCAGTCTCGTCTTGGACCTGGCCGAACGTGGGCAGGTTCCGGACATCGCCATCCGTCGTGGGATTCGGCACTTGCTGAAGCAGCGTCTTTCTGAGATCCAGCCGGGAGACGCACAATCAGCAGCACTGCATGAAACCCGATTCATCGAGCAAATGCGCGGTGCGCCCATCGCCCTGGTGCCGGAGAAAGCCAACGATCAGCATTATGAAGTCCCTGTCGAGTTTTTCCAACGGGTGCTCGGCCCTCACCTGAAATACAGCGGGACCTTATGGCCTGCCGACGCGGCAACCCTGGCGGAGGCAGAAGCCGCCGGTCTGCGTGAATCCTGCCTACATGCCGATATAAAGAACGGGCAAACGATTCTGGAGCTCGGATGCGGCTGGGGATCCCTCGCGTTGTGGATAGCCACTCACTATCAGAACACCCACATCACGGCGGTTTCCAATTCCCACTCGCAACGAGCTCATATAGAGGCGCAGGCCAGAGCACTCGGCGTTGACAACCGTTTGCAGGTGGTGACTTGCGACATGAACTCTTTCGAGACTCACCAAGGCCAGTTCGATCGAGTGGTGTCGGTAGAAATGTTCGAACATATGCGGAACTGGCCAGAACTGTTTGCTCGTATACGGCGATGGCTGAGACCGGATGGTCGGTTCTTCATGCATGTGTTCGTGCATCGTACCGTTCCCTACCTATTTGAAGACCGAGGTCCTGCAGACTGGATGAGTCGTCATTTTTTCACTGGCGGGATGATGCCCAGCGATCGCCTGGCGCTGGTCTGTCAGGACCACCTTGCCTGCATCGCGCGCTGGCGGTGGGATGGCACGCACTATGAGAAGACGGCTAATGCTTGGCTCGCCAATATGGATGCTTCCCGGGACAAGCTATGGCCCTACATGGAACGCGTCTATGGTCCCGGACAAGCAGCGGTTTGGTGGATACGGTGGCGCATATTTTTCATGGCCTGCGCTGAGCTCTTCGGCTACGAGCGGGGCCAAGAGTGGTGGGTCAGCCACTACCTGTTCGAAAAATCCGGCGTGAGGGCTTGATGGAGATGGGCACCATGAGGGTCGTAAGCAATATCGTGCTCTTTCAAATCGGTTGGTTCAGCTGCGTCTTGAGTGCCGCAGCTCATCAGCCCTGGATCGGCTTGCTTGTGGCAATAGCGGTGGTAGTCACGCACGTGCTCCGCGCCCCCATGCCAAAGATGGAACTTAGATTGGTAGTCCTGACACTCGCGATAGGACTGGTCTTCGATAGCATTCTCGTCTGGCAAGGCTGGCTCACCTATTCATCGGGAATCCTGCTGCAGAACATGGCCCCGTATTGGATCGTCTCATTGTGGGGGCTCTTCGCCACGCTTCTGAATGTCTCATTGCGGTGGATGAGGGGACGCTGGCTGACCGCAGCCCTGTTGGGAGCCCTTGGTGGTCCAGCTGCCTACTATGGCGGTCTCCGATTCGGCGCGTTGGAATTTGGAAATAGGCAAGCCGGCATGACGGCACTGGCAATCGGCTGGGCGGTACTGACACCACTGCTTCTGGCATTGTCGACCCGCTTTGACGGCCATGCAAACCAGCCGGAGATGAGGATGGCATGAACTTCTGGCTCTACTGCTTGGGGTTGGCTGCGATGCTCGCAGTGGCGACAGCCACATGGATCGTCAGTGTCCTGAAGCGCGATGTCAGCATTGTGGACGGAGTGTGGGCTCCCATGTTCGTCTTCGCCGCAGTGGTGTATGCAACCGGTACCGATCACTCTACAGGACGGACGGCGTTCATCCTCGCGCTGGTCGCTCTGTGGGCCGTGCGGTTGTCAGGCTACATCATCTGGCGCAACTGGGGCGAACCCGAAGATCGCCGCTATCGCGACATCCGACAAAAGTACGAACCGCGCTTTGCCCTCAAGAGTCTTGGCATCATCTTTTGGTTTCAAGCAGGACTGGCCTGGATCATCTCCATGCCTCTGTGGCAGACCCTCACCGTCCCGGTTGAGGTCGGGGCATTCGATGTCCTGGCCGTAACGGCATGGACTGTCGGAATGACCCTCGAGTCGATTGCGGACTGGCAATTGGCCCGATTCAAAGCGAATCCGGACAATCAGGGCAAGGTGATGGACCACGGACTCTGGCGCTATACCAGACATCCCAACTACTTCGGTGAGTGCCTGATCTGGTGGGGATTCTACCTTTTTGCGGTACCGACGGGAGCCTGGTGGACGATTGCGGGACCCCTGCTCCTCACCTACCTGCTCCTGAAATTCTCAGGCGTAACACTGATGGAGCAGACTATCATCGAGCGGCGACCTGCGTATCGAGAGTATATCGCTCACACTAATGCCTTCCTTCCCGGCCCTCCGAAACAGACCATGGAAGGTTCTATTTGAGGAAGCAGCGATCATGAGCAGTGCGTGTTCCGTAACCAGCAGGTTTTCCATCGCGGCGTCCATCCTCGGATTCCTGACCTGCCTCGCAAGCCCTACCCAACAGGCTTGGAGTGCCAGCTCTCAGACCTATGACTTCAAGGTCTTCCTCGGCAAGGATGAAATCGGACGCCAGCGCTTCGACGTATCTACGGAAGGCGAGCGGACCCAGGTCCGAGTAGACGCGCAGTTCACCGTCAAGTTCCTGTACATCCCCGTCTATAAGTATCGGCATACCAACGTCGAAACATGGGAGGGAACGTGCCTGCGCGAGATTCGCGCGGAGACGGATGATAACGGCGAGTCTTTTTTCGTGAACGGCATCTTTCGGAACGGGCAGATGCACGTGCAGACACAGTCCGGGAACTGGATCGGTGAAGGATGCATCAAGACTTTTGCCTATTGGAACTCTGAGTGGATCAAGGGCGAGCGATTGTTAAATTCGCAGACCGGTGAACATCAGCCTGCGTCCATTCTTGTGGTGGGCGAAGAGACGATCCCCGTGCAGGGAGTTCCGACTCGAACCACACATCGCCGTATCGTCACGGACAAGTTCACGATCGATCTTTGGTACACCCTGAGCGGGAGATGGGTCGCCCTGCAATCCACCACGGCAAAGGGAGACGTTCTTCGATACACGCTTCAGTGAGGGAGCCATGTCACCTGCCATAACGATTTATATGATGCTCATCCCGTTAATCACCTTTGCGGCCTGCAGTAGCCCTCCACCTATTCGTACCGCCAAAGCGGTGGACTTGGAGCGATTCATGGGAGATTGGTACGTCATCGCCAATATCCCGACGTTTCTGGAGAAAGACGCGCACAACGCTGTGGAATCGTATCGCCTGGCCCAGGACGGGACCGTGGCCACGACGTTCAGTTTCCGCCAAGGCAGCTTCGACGGCGAACTCAAAATGTACCATCCTATCGGCTACATTCTTGATCGGGAAACGAACGCTGTCTGGGGTATGCAGTTCCTCTGGCCGATCAAGGCCGACTATCGCATCGTCTATGTGGATGAGTCGTACAGTCAGACGGTCATCGGAAGAACGGCACGTGATTACGTGTGGCTGATGGCGCGAACACCCGAAATTCCCGATTCGGACTATCAACGGTTTCTCACGCTCATCGCCCAGGAAGGCTACGACGTTTCCAAAGTCCGCAAGGTCCCGCAACGATGGAGGTAATGGCAGTCCCGTCTTGTCGGCTCATCCGGCTCGGTCAGCCCGGGAATGACGGGAGGAGTCAGTGAGGGCATCATGAGAATCGCCATCGTCGGCACGGGCATCTCCGGCATGGTTGCCGCGTATCTCCTGCACCAAGACCATGAGATTACCGTGTTGGAAGCTGCTGACTATATCGGCGGACATACCAATACCATCGAAGTCCGGATGGAAGGGCAGACCTATGCGGTCGATACCGGGTTCATCGTGTTTAACGACTGGACCTACCCGAACTTTATTGCCCTACTCAAGAAATTGGGCGTGGAATCGCAACCGAGCGACATGAGCTTCGGTGTGAAATGCGAGCCTACCGGCCTCGAGTACAATGGGACGTCGCTGAATACACTGTTCGCCCAGCGGCGAAACCTCTTTCGCCCCTCGTTCTACCGGATGATACGGGACATCCTCCGCTTCAACCGTGAGTCGCTGGAACTGCTGAGACTGACGGGGCCAGGTCCTTCACTCGGCTCCTATCTGGAGACTCATCGATACTCAAGGGAGTTCACTGAGCACTACATGGTTCCAATGGGAGCCGCGATTTGGTCGGCTAGCCACGAGACCATGTTGAGATTTCCGGCCCGATACCTCGTCCAGTTTTTCAACAACCACGGCATGCTTTCGGTCGATGAGCGGCCGACCTGGCAGGTCATCAAAGGAGGGTCGCAACGGTATGCCGAAAAACTCGTCGCCCCATTTCGTAATCGGATTCATCTTAACTCCGCCGTCGAGTCCATAGGTCGCTTCCCGGACTATGTGGAGATCCGCGCCAAGATGGGGGGGCACGATTACCGGACACTGCGGTTTGACCACGTGATCATCGCCACGCACAGCGATCAAGCCCTAGCGATGCTGGCCGACCCTTCACCGACGGAAAAGGATGTGTTGGGGGCGATTCACTATCAGCCGAATGAAGCGGTGTTGCACACCGACACGTCGTTGCTACCAAAACGGAGACTGGCCTGGGCTGCATGGAATTACCATCTGCTTGAGGCTCAGCCGGATCGTGCGGTTCTGACCTACCACATGAACAAGCTGCAGAGTCTGACCGCGCCCTGTGAATTCTGTGTCACACTCAATCACACAGAAGCTATCGATCCAGCCAAGATCCTGCGTCGCATCACCTATCACCATCCGATGTACTCACCGGCATCAGTTGCTGCTCAGGAGCGCCACGGCGAGATCAACGGCGTGAATCGGACCTCTTATTGCGGTGCGTACTGGGGCTACGGATTTCATGAGGATGGGGTGACGAGCGCGTTGGCAGTCTGTCGATCATTCGGAAAGGATCTCTCATCTTGAGAAGCGCCATTTACGAAGGTCGAGTTCGGCATCGCCGCTATCAACCGGTCAGCCATATCTTCAGCTATCGGTTGTTCATGATGTATGTGGACCTGGACGAATTACCGACTCTGTTTGAGAATCGGTGGTGCTGGTCCGTCGACCGCACCAACCTCGCTTCATTTAAGCGCACAGACCATGTTGGCGATCCACATACTCCGTTGGATGAATCTATCCGTCAACTCGTCGAAGCGAGAACTGGCAATCGACCGACTGGACCGATCCGTCTCCTGACTCACCTGCGCTACTTCGGGTACGTCTTCAATCCCGTCAGCTTCTATTTTTGCTACGACCGATCCGATGAGCATATCGACACCATCGTCGCGGAAATCACGAATACGCCCTGGGGAGAACGGCACTGTTACGTCCTGGGGCCGGAAGACAATCGTGCTCGCGGCAGGAGGAAGCGCTACCGGCTCGACAAGGTGTTCCACATCTCGCCTTTTATCGATATGGACGTGGCGTATGACTGGCGGTTTACCGAACCGACCTCGCAGCTGGCGATCCACATGGAAAATCTTCGCGAAGGTAAGCCCTTTTTCGATGCGACGATGAAACTCGAACGACGGGAAATCTCCGGCGCCGCACTCGCGCGTGTGCTCGTCCAGTACCCCATGATGACGGCCAAGGTCATTGCCGCCATCCATTGGCAGGCCTTGAAACTGTGGGCCAAGGGTATCCCGTTCTACGCTCACCCAAAGAAACGAAAGGAGCCGTCGCCGCAGGCGACGAGTCAGACACCGCCATGAGCAACCAGACAAGTACGTTCGGTCTTGCACTCGATGATCGGTCGAACGGCTACGAGGTCCCATCGATGACGTCGTCCTGGTTCTACCGCCTTGCGCGGCGCGCAGTCTTCTCTCGTCTGTCGAAGCTGCAGCGCGGCGCCGTGACACTCGTGGAAGGACAGGAGCAATTCCAGTTTGGCCGAATCACCTCGGACTGCCAGCGTGAGGTCTCCGTGATCATTCACAATCCTCGCGTCTATGCGGATATCGCGCTGGAGGGCACTGTGGGAGCGGGGGAGGCCTACGGCCGGGGCTGGTGGAGTTGCGATGATCTCACGGCGTTGGTCAGGATCTTTGTGAAGAATCGTATGCTCTTGGATAGCATGGAAGAAGACATGGCGCGAATGTCTCGGCCTCTGCACAAAGTGATGCATTGGCTGAATCGTAATACGAAGACGGGAAGCAGGAAGAATATCGCAGCCCACTACGATCTGGGCAACCAATTCTTTCGTCTCATGCTTGACGAGACGATGATGTACTCCTGCGCCTATTTCGAGCGCCCCGACGCGACATTGGTAGAGGCCTCGCGCGCGAAGAACGATCGCATCTGCCGAAAGCTGCAGTTGGCCGCCCATGACCATCTGCTGGAGATCGGCTCAGGCTGGGGTGGCTTCGCCATCCACGCCGCTTCTCACTATGGTTGCCGCGTAACGACTACGACCATCTCGCAGCAGCAATATGACATGGCACTGCAACGCGTTCGGGAAGCCGGCTTGAGCGATCGCATCGGGGTGTTGCTCATGGACTATCGAAATTTGCCGGAGCTCGCCTCGCAATTCGACAAACTCGTCTCCATCGAAATGATCGAGGCGGTCGGGCATCAATATTACAGAACGTTTTTCGAGATCTGCAGCCGCATGTTGAAGTCTGAGGGGCTGGCCCTCATCCAGGGCATCACGATCGACGAACGATTCTACGAACGAGCAAAACGATCCGTCGATTTTATCCAGCGGTTCATTTTCCCGGGCAGTTGCATCCCGTCCGTCAACGCTCTGACACAGGCATCGGCGGAGGTCGGTGATCTGGGACTGATTCACCTCGAAGATATCGGGGCGCACTACGCCCCTACCTTGCGTGCCTGGCGGAGGAACATTGTCGCGAAGCTTCCGGAGATCAGGAAGCTGGGGTATCAACCTGACTTCCTTCGCCTGTGGAACTTCTATCTCTCCTACTGTGAAGGAGGGTTCCTGGAGCGCTCGATCAGCACCGTGCACATGCTCTTTTCCAAACCGGAGTGGCGGCCTCAATCTGTCCGATGCTTGGGCCCGAGTATCCTGGGGTTGAATTGCGATACGCTTGGCCTTTCGACTTGCAACTCATCGCAAAGACGTTGACGGAACAGCTGAAAAGATTGTCGTGACATGGCCTTCGACGACAAGGCAGGGAAAGCATGATGGCCTGGGAAACTCCATGTCCCCAGGGCTCAGGAGGTGAAACAAGCGACAATGTCTGCAACTCCACACGTGCTTATTATCGGCGCTGGTCTTGCAGGATTGGCCTGTGCACGCCGCCTGGTACAATCAGGAATCACCTGCACAGTACTTGAAGCCTCTGACGGCATCGGTGGGCGTGTCCGCACAGACCACGTAGAAGGTTTTCAACTCGATCGCGGATTTCAGGTCTTTCTCAGCGGCTATCCGGAGGCACGCAAGACGCTGGACTATGCCGAGTTGGATCTCCGGCCATTTCATCCGGGAGCGCTCATTCGACACGCCGGCCGCTTTCATTTGATGAGTGATCCCTTTCGTCGACCGCAGGACATGGTTCGCACCCTGATCAGTCCTATCGGCTCGTTCGCCGACAAGTTGCGGATGTGGCGTATGCGTCGAGACGTATTGCACCACCACCTCTGCTCTAAGATGAGAGACCCCGCTCGGCCGACTCGCGATGTGTTGCAGGCCTATCACTTTTCAGATGCCATGATGGCGCGTTTCTTCTACCCCTTTCTCAGCAGTGTATTTTTGGAGCCAGCGCTGAGAACTCCCTGCTGGGTTTTTGAACTTGTCTGGGAAGCCTTTTGCAGAGGAGGAACGGCTTTGCCACGAGACGGCATGAGCGCCATCGCACAGCACCTTGCGGCTCCATTGCCCGCGGGAACCATCAAGCTGAAACAAGCCGTTCAACGCATTCAGGGATCCAAGCTAGTCCTGGAGTCCGGAGAACAGCTCCCAGGTGACGTGGTAGTGATAGCGACAGATGACGTGACTGCGGCCCGCTTACGCGGGGAGCACGCCACAAGCTCTTCAGCACGTGGCGCGACGACGCTGTATTTCGATGCACCGGCAGCTCCGCAACGCGGGCCATGGTTGATACTGAATGGTGAGAGCCAAGGGTTAGTCCGAACCCTTTGCGTGCTGAGTGAAGCGGCGCCTTCGTACGCACCTGCTGGGCGAGCCTTAATCTCAGTGACAGCTACCGAACAGCTGGAGGCACACGATGATTTTCCAGAAGCTGTGCGGCTGTCTCTTCAGTCATGGTTCGGCTCGCAAGTTGACGAGTGGCGTCATCTGCGGACCGATCATATCCACCGCGCGCTACCTCCACTAGACGCGCTTCCACCTGGGAACCGCACTACTTCACCACGTGTGGCGGCAGGGCTATACCTGTGTGGCGACTACCGAGAAAGCGGTACCCTGGATGGGGCGCTGTTATCGGGACGGAAAGCGGCTGAAGCGCTCCTGTCTGATTATGCGTTATCGTGACTTCGACGGTCGGTGTTCCGTTGATATGTGAAATCACTCGCCCAACAAGGCCCCAGACCCTGATCTTCACATCTTAAGGCTTGAGTAACCATTCAATGTCCACCTAAAGTTGAGATCCCCGAGATTCTTGATCACTTAAGGCCGAGGTAGTCCGATGTTGAATTACGCTCTGTCTCGCCCTTCGACCTGCAGTTGGTCGCCAACACGGTAGTGGAGCAAATCCGTCGCTACTCCGTGGTTGCCCCGCACCAGCATCGGTGAAAAGGTGTACCAGCAGTCTTCCTAGCAGTGTAGAATGCCGACACATGGCTGGGCCTGAAAGAGGGAGGACAAATCGTGACGGTTCGGGAACAATTGGCGAAATCATTCCACGACACTGAGTCTTTTAAATGGGATCGTGACAAAGGATTCAAACTCGCCTCCGGGGAAATCAGCCCTTTTTATGTCGATTGTCGCGCCCTTATGGCACATCCGGAGGCACGCCGTCTGGTGGCGCACCTGGCCTATGAAGCCCTGACCGATATTGAATTCGATTGTCTGGGAGGGCTGGAACTCGGAGCCATCCCAATTGCCGTCACCATTTCTGATTTCGCCTGTGCGGCTTCCCCGCAGCGTCTGTGGCGTACGTTCGTCGTTCGCAAACAGCCCAAAGATCATGGTTTAGGCAAGTTAATCGAGGGCAGCATTCGTCCAACTGATCGAGCACTTATCGTGGATGATGTACTCACGAGTGGTGGGTCCTTGCTCAAAGCGGTAGGAGTCGCGCGGGAAGCTGGCCTTCGGGTAGATCATGCATTGGTGATTGTGGACCGTCTAGAGCAAGATGGGAGAGCACGTGTGGAAAGAGAAAAGGTTCAACTGATCAGTCTCCTGACCATTCACGATCTCATGCAGACGGTGAACCAGGCTTAGCACAACACACATCGGATGTGACCAACTCCCGTTATTTCATTTGCACTCAAACTGAATCCCCCATCGCCGTTCCTCCACGAGTTCTTGGGCGCCATCAAGCGGGCTGACCACACGCGTTCGTCCTTGCGCTTCTCCCTCGCGAACGATGGAGTACGACCTGCCTGTGCATTTCTCTTTCATCAGGTCGAGGGCGTCCTTTCGAAACGAAGAGAGGACGGGCCCCTGTTCTTCTTTAAACGGATAAATGACCACCCCGCCCCTGTCGTGCTGTTGAACGATCTTTGCACCATCCGCACAGCCACCAACAGCGAGGTAGGCCAGGACTCCAGCAATTGGAAGCCACGTGTTCATCATTCTCTGGGACTTGCCCCAATCACCGTAGGCAACGGAATATGACTACCGGTGTTTCCAGCGAACAGGCTCTTCCATGACGTGCGGTCCTCTGTGTCTATGTCCTTCTGCCACAGTGACTCCAGAATCCGAATATCCGAAGAGGACCCTCCATCCATGGCCATCGCTTGGCGCACGGTAGGGAGTACATCCTTCACACACTGCGCGATGTCGTATAACCTAGCCGCTCCGAGGCTTTTTAAGAGAAGAATATGTCCGGCCATCGTTTCAGCGACGATTGTTTGATACGCATATTTCCCCGACTCCCGCACGCGAACCCTCCCCGTGTGATCCAGAAGCATGAGGGCTTGTGCGACCTCCCGATAGGGAGGTTGCTCTTCATCGAAGGCCTCGGAATCCAAATCAAGGACTCGTGCCTTTCTCAACCCCGAATCAGATGGCTCTGCAACAAACAACCCCTGCCACGAAGGGTGTCGTCGGCTCCCCAACGGATGCCCATCCTTATAGAGAAGACCAAGATATGCGAAATTTTCACGGAATAGCCCCGCATTAAATACGACGTGGTGCCCTGTTCGTTTCTGCCATTGGTCAATCTTGTGCGGTTCTGATAGTCCTTCCTGGGCGTAATAATGAACGGAGAACTTTATGCGTTCAGGGTCCAAATCGACAACCAGCATTCTCGGCACGATCGGGCATTGATCCTGGGCTTTCCACACCGACACCCTAATGCCATCAGAAAGTTGTAGCCACGAGATATCCCCGGCTATGCTCGAAGTGGGGAACGCGCATGCAGCTACCAACAGATACGTTGCTCCGAACCGACTCCATCGCACCGAATGGTGCCTCTTGAACGTAGAGCCTACAGAAAACCGACCACGGAACGATGCTGAGTGTTGTCTTTCCATGTATCAGGATTGACTTGGAATCGATGACTGTACCGGCTCCGATATGTGGCCACCACCCTTTTGACTAGAAGGCTCAAGGTTAAGAACCTCGCGCACCTTCTCTGCTAATACTTCCGGCGTGAATGGCTTTTGCAGATACAGGGTGGCTGGGTCACCCGCACCGACCCCGATATCATCCGTGTAGCCTGAGATGAAGAGCACCTTGAGCCCCGGCTTAATCACACGGAGATTCCGAGCAAGTTCTACCCCACTCATTCCCGGCATGACAATGTCGGTGAGCAAGAGCCGGAGCTTCTTGATGTATGGGGTGGCCACAAGGCAGGCCTCCACCCCATTTCTTGCTTCCACGATTCGATACCCATACTTGCGGAGTTCGTCGGCCATCAGTACGCGAACATTCTCATCATCCTCGACAAGAAGAATCGTTTCGTGCCCCCGTGGTGACGGCATGATTGCCTGCTCACTCACAGAAGTCTCAATCTCGGCCTCCACACGTGGAAGGTAGATATCAAACCGAGTTCCTTCCCCAGTCTTACTGGTCACGTCCAGTCCGCCCCCCCCCTGAGTCACAATGCCAAAGACCGTCGCGAGCCCCAATCCGGTTCCCTTTCCTTCTTCCTTGGTCGTAAAGAAGGGTTCAAACATATGCGCTTGTACTTCTGGAGTCATACCGCAGCCACTGTCGGCGACTGAAAGCCTGACATAGGCTCCTGGCGCTAGTGGACTGATGTGGTACAGGGGGGTGTGATCGAGATCTGTTACAGCTGTTTCTATCGTGAGTTTTCCCCCCGTTGGCATGGCATCCCGTGCATTGACCGCGAGATTCATCACAACCTGCTCGAGCAGGGCTGGGTCGGCCTTGACTCTGAGATCATCCATACTGGGTCTCAATATGAGTTGAATATCCTCACCTATCAACCTCCGCAGCATGGGTTCAAAGTCGACCAGGATCCTATTCAGGTTCAGAACCTTCGCCTCAGACGGTTGTTTTCTGCTGAACGCAAGCAACTGGCGAATAAGAATCCTCGCACGATCACCGGCCTTGTGCATCTCCTCAACTCTACCTCTTAGGGGATCCTCAAGGTCCATCTCGCTGAGCAGCACTTGACTTTGGCCCATAATGACAGTGAGCAAATTATTGAAGTCATGAGCCAACCCTCCCGCCAGACGACCGACCGCCTCGAGTTTCTGCACCTGTCTGAACTGCGCACGGCTTTCCGACAGCGCTGCTTCGGCTTGTAATCGCCCTGCACGCTCCTGTTGCTCTCGCCGTACGCGCCGCACCGATGGAACCAGGCGATCGAGTTCCTCTTTCGGAATACAATCCGTGGCGCCGCCAGACTGTAATTCAATTCGCTGTTTTTCCAAAACAGTTGCCGAGACGAAGATGACCGGAACACCAGGAGCCAATCTCCGAGCAAGTTCAAGCGCTGTCCGTCCATCGCATCGAGGCAGGTTGTATTCCGCCAAGATGAGATCGACGTGACCGTCCGTGAGCGCCGATATATAGGCGGCTCGGCTCTCCACCCGGTGTATCACGCAGGGGATATCGCCACCCGTCAACATCGTCTCAATGCGGTCACTCTCGTGCCGATTCGATTCGAGATGAAGAACTCGTAGCGGAGTTGTCATGAATGGGGTTGAGCGGACCGGAGACCTTCAGGAGGGGGCTCATTAATGACCCCCCAGAACGTTCCCAGCTCCTTCACAGCCGACAGAAATTTGTGAAACTCAACAGGCTTGACCACATATGCGTTCGCTCCCAACGCATAGCTTTCAGCCAAATCGCGTTCTTCTCGTGACGACGTCAGCATCACGACCGGAATCGGCCGCAGATTGATATCTGCCTTGATGGTACGCAACACTTCCAGCCCGTTCACCTTTGGCATTTTCAGGTCGAGAAAAATCACGGCGGGGTTGCCCTTTAAACGTGACTTGAACTGCCCCCGACAGTAAAGATAGTCCAAAACCTCAGCCCCGTCATGACAAAGGACGACTTTGTCCGATATATGTTCCTCCTCCATCGCAGCAAGAGCAAGTTCGGCATCACGTGGATTATCTTCGGCGAGGACGATTGGTTTCGCCGCATTCATGGTTCATGACTCCTTGTTGGCAACGCAATAAAGAAGGTAGCTCCGCTATCTGGAGCTCCTTCCGCCCAGGCCCGCCCCCCATGGCGATGAACAATCCGGCGCACGTTGGCGAGACCGATTCCGGTTCCTTCGAACTCATCAGCACGGTGAAGCCTCTGGAAGACCCCAAAGAGCTTGGAGGCATATTCCATATCAAAACCCACTCCGTTGTCACGCACAAAAATGACGACTTCTGCTGAGTTTGGACGCTCGACACCGATTTCAATTGAAGCCTTTGGCCTGGTACCGGTGAACTTAATGGCGTTCGTCAGCAAATTCACAAATACCTGTCTCAGCATGGCCGGATCGCCCTTGACCTCAGGCAACGGGGCGATTGTCCACGATATCTCACGCCCTTGCAAGTCCAGACGCAAATCCGCAAGAATATTGTTGATCAACTGCTCAAGATTCACACTCGTGTGAAGCATTTCTTGTCGGCCCATCCGTGAAAAGACCAACAGATCATCAATAAGCTGACCCATCTGCTTGGCGGCATCGGAGATGGTTTGTAAATACCGCGCGCCCTTCTCACTCAGTGACTGCTCGACGGTTTTGCGCAGGAGAGCGGCATACCCATCTATATGCCGAAGAGGCGCTCGTAAATCATGAGACACCGAGTAGCTGAAGGCTTCCAGCTCCTTGTTTGCCGCCTCCAAGAGCTCTCCACGGCGCTGCAGCTCCTCCGCTACCCGCCGTCGCTCCGTAATGTCATGGCGAATGAGATAGTAGACCCACGCCAACAAAACCAGCTGGAGAAAAGCCCCCAGACCCAACAGCACGATCGTATTCTTGGTCCCCTCAGCGGAGTCCGCCATACGACGATTCATGGCCTGCCGTTCGTCTGAATCCATATCGGTAATGAGTTGATGAACCGCTCCTAACTCTCGGCGGCCAGCCCCCTCAATCGCCATCTTCTTAACCGCTCGAAATCCGCCCCGGTCGAACTGGTCAATGGCCTTGGACTCGGCGTTCAATTGTTTCTCCATCATCCGTTCCAGCACCCCAGCTCGTTGCTCTTGTTCCGTAGAACCGCGTGTTAATTCACGAAGGTAGGTGGCGAATGTCGGTTTTTGTTGTACCACCTTCTTATAGGACTCTAGATAGGACGTTTCTCCGGTAACGAGATATCGTCGATGGGCATCTTCTGCCTCGTTCATCGCAACATCGATGGTACTGAGCAGTTGGAGCAGATCGTGGCTGCGACCATCGAGTCGACTATTGGTCAGCACAATACTGGTGTTGTGGTATGAAACGGCGGTAATAACGAGGATCCCGACAAACACAAGACTAAAACCAGCCAGTATCCGTTGCTCAATGGTCAGTTTTTCGAACCAGGACACACGGCCATTGCTCGAGCTCGTTGAATCAGGGCCAATGTCTGAACGAGATTCCACTTCCCCTGATACGAGGGTCGGCGGCTCTGACTGCTGGTGTGTGGCTGATTCCATGGCTAGATGACAAGCCATCACGGCGATGTGACGGTGGTGCGGGATCCGAACAACACAAGACTTCGCGCTCGGAGCAATTGTAGCAGAACTCTAGATAGGAGAAAGCAGAAAACTAACCGCCGACATGAATGGGTGAAGGAACCGCTGTCGCAGAAGGAGTCACGAAGTTGGAAAACATCAACGTGGCATCAACGACCCAGTCTGTAAAGGGCTGGGGGTAGATACCGATCACCAGCGTCCCCGCCAGACCAACGTAGATGACGGCCTTCATCGGACCGGAAATCCTAATCGGTGACGGATCAATGGGCTCATTGATGTACATTTGTTTGACCACGATTAGGTAATAGTACATCGATATGACGATGTTGATGAGCCCAACCGTGATCAAGGTGTAGAGTCCTTCCTTGATCGCCGCGACAAAGATATAGAGCTTTCCGATAAACCCGGCAAGCGGCGGTACCCCGGCTAACGATAAGAGAAACAGCAACATGGCAAACGCCAAAAACGGAGATCGCCGATTGAGACCACGATAATCCTCGATCTCATCCCGTCCGATGGCGTGGCTGACTGCAATGACGACGGCGAACGCTCCGATATTGGCGAAGAGGTACGCCAGGAGATAAAACAGTATCGCGTCGCTTCCCATCTTCGTTCCTGCCGCCAGTCCAATCAGGACATTCCCGATTTGGGCGATCCCAGAGTAGGCAAGGAGACGTTTGATATTTCGTTGAGCGATCGCCACGATATTTCCGTAGGTCATTGAGAGGATCGAGACGGCCACCAATAAGTACACCCACACTGGTTTAAACGAAGCCAGCGCGACGAGGAAAATCCTGAGCAGAATCACCAACGCAGCGCCTTTAGGCGCGATGGACAAAAAGGCTGTGACGGGGGTTGGAGCGCCGTGGTACGTGTCCGGTATCCACGAATGGAAGGGGACAGCACCGATCTTAAATCCTAAGGCGGCAAAGATCAGGAGAAATCCTATAATTAACCCGGGGGTCGCCTGTGCCGACGACATCTCAGAAAAGACCAGCTGGCCCGTTTCGCCGTATACGAGACTGATACCGTAGGCGAATAGCCCGGCGGCAAAGACGCCCAGGATAAAGAACTTCAGTCCAGCTTCATTCGAAGCCATGTCCTCGCGTAAATACGATACCAAGACGTAAAACCCAAGGGTGGAGAACTCCAAACTGACAAAGACTGAAAGGAGATCATTGGCTGATGCCATGAACATCATGCCGATCGCAGACATCACCACAAGGACATAGTATTCTCCACGGAATAAGGTGAATCGATTCACGTACTCCACTGAAGAGAGAATCACAAGGATAGTGGCGCCCAGGATAAAGACCTTGAAGAAAATCGCCATCCGATCCAGCACAAACATGTTGCCAAACAGCGCACCGGAAACGTGAGCGATGTCAAACCACGCCAAACATCCGAGTGTCAGAACAAGACCCGCTACGCTCAGATAGGCCAACTGCTCTTTCGGTAGACGGGGAGATACAAAGTCCACGATGATCACAAGACAGAGCCAGCAGGTAAGCAAGATTTCCGGCAAGAGTAACAGCAGATCCGAGAAGGACAGATTCAGCGAAAAAATCATTCCCGTCCTCCTGAAATCTGTAGTGGAGTCGCCGCCACCTCATCGGCGATGATCGGCGAGGTCAACGGGATCTTCGAGTGACTGACGGTATGCTGAACACCTTCGTCGCTCCCCGATTGTGCAACAGGGACGACCTCTGTGATTCTCACGATCAACGGATCCACACCAGAGCGAACAACGTCGTACAGATGCGTTGGGAAGATACCGAACCCGATGCTGATCGCGATCATGATCAACAGCGGCAATCGGTCCACCGTCGAAACCGCATCATGAGCATGGCTGTACTTCTGATTCATGGGACCATAGAACAGTCCGCGCATCATTTTGAACAGGTAGGCGAGGGTCAGCACGATGCCCAGCATGGCTACGATCACTTGCAAGGGGTACTTATTCCAACTGCCGACGACAATCATGATCTCCGCAATAAAATTCACCGTGCCCGGCATCCCGATCGACGCCATACAGGCCACCATAAAGCAGGCCGTGATGAACGGCATTTTGTTGGAGAGGCCGCCCAATGAAGGGATGTCGCGGGAATGTGTTTGGTCATAGACCCATCCCGCCATCGCGAAGAGCATCCCCGTCGCCAAAGCATGGGCGAACATGTAGATGACGGCGCCGCTCAAACTAATGTAGTTGAGCGCCGCCATGCCAAGAAAGACGTATCCCATATGACTGGAACTCGAATAGCCGATGACATACTTGGTGTCCTTGGCATAAAAGGCGACGAAGCCACCATAAATGATGCTAAACATGCAAAGGACGGCCGCGATTGGCATCAGCTCCCTGGTCGTCTCAGGGAGAATTTCAAACGCAACCCGAATGATGGAAAAGTGCCCTAGCTTCATCAGGACGCCGGCATGAAGCATGCTTGTCGCAGCCGGCGCAGCCGCGTGGCCGACTGGAGACCACGAGTGCATCGGCCAAAGGGGAGCAATCGATGCGAATCCAAAGAACACCAAGATCCAAATAATCTTGTCCAGTGTCGTTCCCAGAACCGGGATATTCATGAGATTCGCCTGCTCGCGAAGCACCAGGATGTCGAAGGTGTTCAGCCCGGAATACTTATAGATGAGCAGAATGCCCATTAACGCGGCCACAGCAAACGCGGACAAGAAAAGCACTAATTTCATCGCGGCGTATTCTTTGCTGTTGGAACCGAAATTGAAAATAAAACCGACGGAATCCCTCAGTTTCATTCCTTCAGAATCGGTCATCTCGAGGTACTTCTTCGTGTGGCTTCCCCACATACCCAACAATAGGTACATCGGGATGACGGACATTTCGTAGAAGAAGTAGAGGAAAAACAGATCCAGGGACATGAAGACGCCGATCGTGGCAGCCGCTAGGATCAGCAACCAGATATAGAACTCTTTCGTACGATCTTTGATGTGCCAGGATACGAAGATCCCAGCAAACAACAGAATCGTTGAGGCCAACACCAGGGGGGTTCCGATACCATCGACGCCGAGATGCAAGGAAATACCGAGCTGTCGGGACCATTCAATTTTTTGGATAAACTGGAATCCACCTTTGACCGGATCATAGGCATAGAAGAGATAGATTGAAGCTAATAACGCGACAAACGCGGAACCAGCGGCAATGCTCCGGACAAGGAGCGGTTGTCGATTCGAGACAAAGATTAACCCTAACGCGCCCAGAAAGGGAGCGAAGAGAATATAGAGCAGTACGGACTCTCCCATGACCGGAACCTACTTCCCCTCTTGAACGTGTGGGCCTACAATTGCCGCCGACTGATCGTGGTGAAGCCGGTCGACAAGGGCTTGAACAGATCCGTTCATGATTCGTAGAAACGGAGAGGGATAGAGTCCGATCCAAAGAATCATGACAGACAATGAGACGGCAATGATCATTTCACGAACGTGCAAATCGCTCATCGTGGTTCGGACCGCTGTCCCAATGGGTCCAAGCATGGACCGTTCGTAATACCACAAAAAATAGGCGGCGCCGAAAATCACTCCCAACACGGCCACGGCTCCAAACCACCATTTGGCCTCAAACGCCCCCAGGAGAATCAGAAACTCGCCGACAAAGCCGTTTGTCCCAGGTAGTCCGATGGAAGCCAGGCCAATAATGAGAAAAAATGTGGCGAGCAACGGCACCTGCTTCGCCATTCCGCCGAAGGCCGACAACTCTGTCGTCTGCTGGCGGGAATACAAAAACCCGGCTATAAAAAACAAACCAGCCGTGCTGAACCCCAAATTGATCATGGTCAGCAAACTGCCCTGCAGACCCTGATAGTTCAAAGCAAACAACCCCACGACCACAAAACCCAAGTGACTCACACTGCTGTAGGCGAGGAGACGTCTCAAATCGGCCTGTACCAACGCCATCCAGGCTCCATAGAGAATGGCACAGAGACCAAGAACCACCAGGATGGTGACAACCGTTTCGCTTTTTGAGGCATCCGGAAGCAGTGGAATACTGAAGCGCATAAAGCCAAAGGTCCCCAACTTGAGGCCGGCTAATACGACGGCTATTCCAATCGGTCCTTCTAAGAGGGCATCAGGCAACCAGGTGTGAAATGGGAAGACTGGTGCCTTGAACGCAAATCCCAAAAACATCAGCCAAAAGATCACCATCTGTTGACTGAGGGGAATTGGCACATTCAAAAGGTCGAGGAAATCAAACGAGTACACCTGATCGGCGTGATGCAACAAGGCCCACTCATGGAAATTGATATTCAGCAATGCGATGCCGACCAGCATGAAGACGCTGCCCAACAGCGTGTAGATGACGAACTTCAACGCCGCGTAATGACGTTCGGCTCCGCCTCCCCATAACTTGATCATGAAATAACTGGGGATCAGCATCAGCTCCCAGAACACGAAGAACAAGATCAGGTCCAACGACACAAAGACACCCATGGTCGTCGTCTCGAGGGCCAACAAGCACATCATGTACAATTTGACCTGATGTCGAATCGTATCCCAGGAGTAGGCCACGACCAGCACCGTCAAAAAAGCCGTGAGCCCTACGAACAGGACGCTGATCCCATCGACCGCCACGTGATAGCTGATTCCGAGGGCTGGGATCCACGGCACACGCTCCGTAAACTGCATGGCAGCCGACTCCGGCACAAAGCGAAGCAGCACGAAGATGCAGAGCGCAAGCTCAACGAGTGCGATGGTAAGGGCGGCACTCCTGACCGTATCTTCATCCTCAACGACCCAAAGCAAAACCGCTCCAACCACCGGGAGGAAGAGGATGCAGGAGAGAATGGGAAATCCAGCTGTAAGCTCTTCGAGCATGCTGAAAACCTGTTGACCTTCCTAGCTACATCTGAACGATAAGTTGAACCACCACCGCCAGCAGAAAAAGACCCGCCACAATGATGGCCGCATAGTGATGGACCATGCCGCTCTGCATTTTTCGTCCTTCACGAGCTGCCAAGTGGTTGCCATACCCGATCACATTCAACCCTGCATAGACGATGTATTTCTCGATCCACGTGGAACCAGCGGCTCCCCAGTCGGCCATCCGCCCGACTGCACGCACCACCCCATCGATGACGGTGTGATCAAACCAGTGCAGGAACATCCCGAGACGTTTCACTGGTTCGACGAACAATAGGTCGTACAGTTCGTCGACATAGTATTTGTTCAAGAGCGTTCGATACATCCCAGCAAACTTTTCAGCCCAGCCGTCGGCCGTGACCGGACTCACGGCATACAGGAAATGGGCGAGTCCCCATCCGATCACGGCAATGGCGACCGCCAGACCCATTAACAGAAATACCAGCCCTGTACTGGCCTCATGTTCTCCCGCAACTCCGACCACCGGAGCCAAAAATCCATGCAGCCAACCATGTTCTGGAGGAAATCCGAGGACTAATCCGCCCACTCCGGATAGAAAGGCCAGCACCATCAAGGGTGCGACCATGACCATAGGAGACTCATGCACATGCTCTTCCGTATGATGATCCATCCTTGAAGAGCCATAGAACGTGAGGTACGTCAGCCGAAACATGTAAAACGACGTCATCAAGGCACCGATCGCGGCCATGCTGTAGAGGAGATAGTGATGATTCATGAAGGCGTGGGCCATGATTTCATCCTTGCTCCAGAATCCAGCTAGAGGAGGCAACCCAGCAATAGCGATCGTACCAATCAGGAACACACGATGAGTCCACGGAATACGCTTGCTCAGCCCGCCCATCTTCCGAATATCCTGTTCCCCGGATAGTGCGTGAATGACAGATCCCGCAGCCAAAAATAACAACGCCTTAAAGAACGCGTGGGTCATGACGTGAAACACCGCCGCTGTGTAGGCACCAACCCCACAACCCAGGAACATGTATCCCAGCTGGCTCACAGTGGAATAGGCCAGCACACGCTTGATGTCGGTTTGAACGAGTCCGATGGTCGCGGCAAACAAGGCGGTGCCACCGCCGACGAACGCCACCACAGACATGGCAACGGGAGAAAGATCAAAAATCACATGGTTCCGCACGATCATGTACACACCCGCCGTTACCATGGTAGCCGCGTGAATGAGGGCGCTGACCGGTGTTGGACCTTCCATCGCATCGGGTAACCACGTGTGGAGAGGCAATTGTGCCGACTTTCCCACCGCGCCCACCAATAGGCACAGGGCTATCGCTGTGGCCATTTCCGGAGACAGTTGGCCGACCTGCGCAAAGACCTTGGTATAGTCGAGAGTCCTAAAGTTGACGAAGACCAAAAAAATGGCAACCAGAAAACCTGCATCTCCGATTCGGTTGACGACAAATGCTTTCGTCGCGGCTTTCGCAGCAGAGACCTTGTCATAGTAATAGCCAATCAGGAGATAGGAACAGAGCCCTACCCCCTCCCACCCGATGAAGAGGACCAGATAATTGTTCCCCATGACGAGCAGGAGCATGGAGACCATGAACAAGTTCATATACGTGAAGAATCGTGTAAACCCAGCTTCCCCATGCATGTATCCGACGGAATACACGTGGATCAGAAAACCCACACCGGTAACGACCAACAACCAGGCACAGGTTAACGGATCCACGAGATAGGCAAGATTGACCGTCAGATCCTCCCCAAAAATCCATTGGTAGGCGATCACTTCATGCGTCGTTCCAGTCCGCAATACATCAGTGAACACCGCCAGCGTGCAGAGAAACGACAGCCCGACCGATCCCCATGCGAGCCGATGGGCTATATCACGGGAATAGCGATTCCCGAGCAGGCCGTTCAAAACGACTGCCGCCAACGGGAAAATGGGTATCAGTTTAATCAGCAGATCGGTGAGGTTCGACACGATATCCTATAGTTCTCCGCATATTAGGTCAGGGAATCATCCCCCAGACGGCCAATCATCTGGGAAGCCTATGAGCGAGAATGATGCACCACGTACGAAGCCCTCTGGCCTTCAACAAGATCCCGCTACCATTTTAAAAGGTTCATCTCGTCAACATTGGTCGATATCTTGCCCCGAAAGACCACAATGATAATGGCTAGACCAACGGCAGCTTCACCAGCAGCAATGGCAATGACGAAAAGAGCAACCAGCTGTCCCGCCATAGATTCTAAATAGTGCGAAAATGCCACAAGATTAATGTTGGCCGCATTCAACATCATCTCAACCGACATGAGAACAATAATGAAATTGCGCCTCACAAGTACGCCGAGAAGCCCAGTCATAAACAACACGGCGCTCACCGCTGTGTAGGCAGAAAGGGGGATCATAAACGTTCTTCCTTGGGGTCAAGAGGCTTCGGCGTTTTGGCAAGGACAATGGCACCGATAATAGCCCCGAGGAGAAAGATACCGACGATTTCGAACTGCAGGATGTGGTCGCTGAACATTTTGATACCGACTGCATAGGTATCACCGTCTTGGAGCACTGCGCTTGCCGGAGCAGTACCCTTCGCGCCATCGAACGGAGACTGCAGGAGAAGGAAAAGCACATACACCCCGCCCAAGACCGCTGGCCCGACAAAATACAGAGCCGATGGATGGAAATAGCGTTCATCCGTTTTTAAATTCATCAACATCAACACAAACAGGTAGAGCACCAGAATGGCTCCGACGTAGACAATGACCTGCACTGCCCATAAGAACTCTGCGTTCAAAAGGATGAACAGCCCTGAAACGTGCAAAAGTAAGGCAAGTAGCGCGAGCGCGCAGTGAACGGGGTGGCGTAAGGACACCGTGAGGACGCCGGAGGCAATACTGACCAACGCGAAATACGCGAAAAACACCAACATCATGTGTTCAGCTCAGCTCAGATGCCTGGGAGGTTGTTGGGTAGCCTTCTGTACCGACTGAGGAAAGTAGTACCGGTATTCCCGGCTCTGCTCCACATCCTTTTCTTGATTATGGGCGTAGAGGTACTTCTTCCCATCCTCAAGATGGCGCTCGCCGATATCATAAAGCCGCTTCTTGTCGAACAACAGACTCCGTTTGTCATGCGTCGAATATTCGTACATCTTGGTCATCGCCAGCGCGTTCACCGGACAGGCCTCGACGCAATAGCCACAGAACACGCATTTCGTGATATCAATATAGAATTCACTTGCGTATCGTTGAAGAGGGCGGGTCGTATCCTCCGCACTGATCACCTTGATGCAGTGAGACGGGCACGCGACTTCACACAGATCACAACCGACACAGCGCTCCTGTCCGTCATCGTACCGAAGCAAACTCAGCGCTCCTCTGTGTGTATCAGGGATCGTTCGTTGTTCACGCGGATACTGAAACGTCATCGGCTTATGAAGCATGTGCCGAAAGGTCACTTTCATGGCGTCCCAAATCTCATAGAACAATGCGGCATGAAGGAGTTTCTTTGTCAGGGCGGCGACACTCATTGCAGCTCCTCGTCACAAACCGGCCACTGTACACATCCACTTACACCGGTTCAACACTGACCCACATCTGTTTGAACGACGGCACACCCGTTGTGGCATCGATCGAAACCGTCAGTAAATCTTTCACCGGTGGCTCATTGAAATGTTCAGAAAAAAAACAGGTACCTGGCGCGATGGATTGATCGGGCTGCACAGCAAGCTGAAGCGACCCACGATCAGAGATCAACCGCACCTTCGTGCCATCCTGCATCCCCAGACGTTCCATATCCCGTATATTCATTCGCAATTTCCCGGTGTTGGGAGCAATCTTGATCAGTCCGGATGCGTGCGTCGACAGCTTTCCTGAATGCATCAACAACTGCCCCATGATCAGCATAAAGGGGCGCGCACGTTCCACAGAGGCTTGGCTCGTACGGTAACGGGCTTTCACCTCTCCCGCATACCCGTTGGACAGATACTGATCGAGCGCGGGTGCGAATTTCCGAGGTTGACCAAGGTTGTAGTACCCGGGAAGGAGCTTCATTATTTCGCTCTGAATATCGTTGGCTGATTGGTATTCCCATCTGCAACCCATGGCATTGGCAAGGGCCGTCATGATGTGCCAATCAGGCAAGCTTTCTCCCAGGGGATCCATCGCTTGGCGAATCCGAAGAACACGACCTTCCAGGTTCGTAAAGGTGCCCTCTTTTTCCGCATAGGTACAGGCAGGAAGCACAAAATCAGCCATCTTCCCCGTCTCAGTCAGAAAAGGATCTTGCACGACTAGCAGTTCCAAGCGTTCGAGTGCAGCCCGTACCTCCATCGAGGCGGGGAACGTTGCCAGAGGATTTTCCCCCAGCACGTAGAGGGCCTTAATCTGTCCGCTCTTACACCTTTTTAGAATCTCAACCAGATGTGCTCCTGATCCGATCGACGGAAGCGACGCGTCCCATGCCCCGGAAAAACGGTCCCGAGCGGATGGGTCATCAAAACGAGCCTGTCCGGGGAGGAACTCCGGGGCCACGCCCATATCCACTGCCCCCTGCTCGTTCGGCTCTTCGGTCACGGTGTTCACACCACATCCCGGTCGCCCGATCTTCCCGGTAATCCAAGCAAGGTCCATCAGCTTGAGGACGTTCTGATAGCCATTCGTTCTCCTGACAATCCCTTCCGCACACAGAATGATGGATCTTGGCGATTCGGCAAAAATAGAGGCGATTTCTTTGAACGTCTCAACCGTGAGCCCTGTCTGAGCAGATACGTCTTCTAGCGTTAGATTCGCCACCGCATTTTTAAGCTCCTCAAACGCCCTAGGATGTTTGCCGACAGCGGCTTCGTCCACCAGATCATAGGCAATCGCCGCCTTCACGAGGCCATCGATCACAGCCCCTTCAGTCCCGGGCTTGATTAAGAATGGATGCGATGCCAGCTTGGCCATATTCGTAATGGCACTGTCGAGGGTGACAACCTGAGCCTTGTAGACCCGGATCGCCTCTTTGATTCGCACGGCAGTCAATGGGTTCGTTTCCGTGATGTTGGAACCAATCACAATGATGGCCTTCGCCTTCGTCAAATCCTCCCAATCGTTCGATGTCCTCCCTACTCCGATGGCATGCTTGGAGGCGAGCACAAAATTCATGTGCCCATAGCGTGCACTACTGTCGAGCTGGTTGGTGCCGAAACCGGTGCGCATCAGCTTTTGGAACAGATATAGCTCTTCGTTGGTGCAGCGCGCCGTTGCCAAACCCGCGATGGCATCGGCACCATGCTTTTGCTTAATCTCGGTAAACCGATCTACCAGGGCATGCATGGTCTCCAACCACGACTTTTCGACCAATCGGTCGCCTTCACGAACCAACGGCTGCACAAGCCTGTGCTGACTATCTAGATATTCGAACCCAAAACGCCCTCGTACACAAAGCCCTCCATGGCCCTTCGCAGTTTCAGAACGATCCCCCCATTTATTTTTCCAGGACAATGGAGATGAGACACGGATCACTTCCGTATCCTTCGTTTCCAAGTACAGCTGACAGCCATCCCCACAGTAATTGCAGGTCGTGGTCGTCTCCTTCATCTGCCAGGGTTTGTACAGATATTTGGAAAACTTGTTCGTGATCGCTCCAACGGGACAGACCGCTAGACAATCCCCGCAAAATTCGCAGTCGAGAGCCAGGTCGCCTTTAGGGACGACCTGATTGAAGCCGCCCTTCTTCATGAACTGCAGCGCGTCGATCATCAACACATCTTTGCAAACATTGATGCACTCTGCGCACGCGATGCAACGATTCATATTGAAATCAAGGACCGGACTACGCGTGTCCTCCGGGATGAATTTCTGCTTGGCATTGGCCAGGTTTGTCACCCCGTGCTGGAAGGCCATGTCCTGTAATTCACAGTGTCCATCTGCATCACACACCGGGCAATCAAGAGGATGCACAGAGAGATGTTTCTCTACGGCTTTCTTACGCGCCAGAAACAAGTCCTCTCCCTCCGTTCGGATCACCATTCCCGCTGCCGCCTTGGCTGTGCAGGACCGGACGGGGGCCTTTTTCCCGTCTTGCATCACCAGACACATCCCGCAGGAACCAAACGGATCAAACGTGTAGTGGTAACACATGGCTGGGATGATCTTGCCGGTCATTGAAATGACGTCATACAAAGACACGCCATCCTTGGCCGTCACTGATTTTCCGTCGATGCTCAGCTCGATCGTTGTCGCTTCAACATCGGGGTTCGTAGCTGGCTTGAGTCCCATCGTGTTACACCCTGTATCGGCTTTCCTTATCCTTGCCCACTACCGATCAACGCTGTATATCTCCCGCACGCTCTACCACCCAGCCTTATCGATCGCATTCACCCATCACAATATCGTAGGTGCCAAAAATCGTGCAGGCATCCGAGATCATATAACCTCGAGCCATGTGGTCAAAAGCACCCATGTGCACGAACGATGGGGCGCGAATCTTCAGCCGATATGGCTTTCCGCCTCCCGTACTGACGATGTAAAACCCCAACTCACCCTTGTGTGCCTCAGTCCCGCAGTAGATTTCTCCAGGTGGCGCATCGAACCCCTGTGAAAAGAGCTTAAACTGCTGGATCATCGCCTCTAAGTTGGTGAAAACCCGTTCTTTCGGCGGTAGCGTCACACTTGGAGCATCCGCCATGATAGGCCCTTCCTGCATCTGTTCCAGACATTGCCGAATGATTTTGACACTTTCATAGAGTTCCATCACTCGTATCCAATACCGGTCATACGTATCGCCGTTTTTCCCGACCGGCACGCTGAACTCACACTTTGGATACGCGCTATAGGGTTCATACTTGCGCAAGTCGTAGTCCACCCCTGATCCGCGGAGCACAGGGCCGCTCAACCCAAAACTAACCGCGTCTTCGGCAGAAATGACGGCAACCCCCTTCGTACGCCCGATCCAAATGCGGTTCTTCTCAAGGAACACCTGATATTCATCGATCTTCGCCGGGAAATACTCTAAAAACTGTTTAAGCTTGTCGATCAACGCCGGCGTCAAGTCACGCTCCACCCCGCCGATTCGATACCAACTGGTCGTCAGGCGAGCGCCGCACAGTTCGTTGAACCAATCGAGCAGTATTTCTCGATCCCGAAACGTATAAAAAAAGACGGTCATGGCCCCTATGTCAAGCGCCTGGGCGCCCAGCCAAAATTGATGACCAATAATGCGTTGGACTTCTGCGACGATCGTGCGGAGATATTCCGCCCGCTCCGGCACCTGAAGATTCAAGAGTTTTTCGACGGCACGGCAGTAGGCAAAGTTGTTATACATTGCGCAGACGTAGTCCAGCCGATCCGTATGTGGGATGAACTGATGGTAGGTTCCGTCTTCTGCGAGCTTTTCGACTCCACGATGGAGATAGCCCATCACCGGAGTAGATTTCACCAGCCGCTCCCCCTCCAACTCGAGAATCACCTTCAGCACACCGTGCGTACTTGGATGCTGAGGCCCCATATTGAGCAAGAGCTCCTCGGTTCGAAGCGTCGGAAGGCTCTCGCTTTCCGGATGCTCTGGATCGATCTTATAGACGGTGGTTCTTTGGTCTTCGAAAGCCATATAATTTCAGAATCCTACCGGGAAATTTCATCCAGAAATTCAAACGTGTCTCGCCAGCCCTTGCCGCGCAATGGAAAATCTTTTCGCAACGGATACCCCTCCGTATAATCATCCGGCATAAGGATTCGACGGAGATCTGGATGATTTCGGAATCGGATACCCATCATGTCATAGACCTCGCGCTCCATGAAGTCGGCACCTTTCCAAAGGTCCGTCAAGGAATCAACCACGCAATCCGACTCAGGCACCCGAGCCTTGAGCCTGATACGATGACGTTTTCGAATGGAGTAGAACTCCCACACAACCTCGAATCGTTCTTCATCATCCGGCCAATCCACGGAGCTCACGTGGACGATGTAGTCAAAATCCATCCACGGATCGTCCCGCAGGAACTGGGCGACCTCATGAAGCTTATCCCGTGAAACCGTCACAGCCACATCGCCTCGCCATTCCGCCAAACCGGTAATTCCCGACGAAAAAGCCTGCTGAATACGATCGAGTAATGGATGCATGCGATGGTCAGACTTTCAAATGCGCCTTGATCTGATCAGGTTGAGTCACAAACACGCGCTTCTGCATAATGCGCTCTTGTAGTTTGAGAATCCCATCTAACAGGGCCTCCGGAGTCGGAGGGCAGCCGGGCACATAAATATCGACGGGAATGAATCGATCCACTCCCTGCACAACGGGATAGCTGTCATAAATATTGCCTGAGGTGGCACAGGAACCCATTGCAATCACATACTTAGGTTCCGGCATCTGATCGTAGATCTTTCTAATCACCGGCGCCATTCGACGGCATACCGTACCAGCGACAATCATCAAATCAGACTGCCTGGGGGAACCGCGGAACACGCCCGCCCCAAATCGGTCCATATCGTACCGTGAAGAAACGGCGGCAATCATTTCAATCGCACAACAAGCCAGACCAAACGTCATAGGCCAGAGGGAGCCCTTTCTCGCCCAGTTCACAGCTTTTTCCAGAGACCCTGTAATGACGTCCGGAGCCCCATCTTTTTCATGTCGTCCCAACTGAATCAGTCCCATACAGCCCTCAGTCCCACTCCAGTGCCCCTTTGCGCCAGGCATAGACGTATGCCACGACGAAAAGACCGATAAAGATCAGCATCTCGACTAGCCCAATGATCCCAATCTTCTTAAAAACAACCGCCCACGGATAGAGAAAGATGACCTCAATATCAAAAATGACAAACAGCATCGCAAAAATGTAATACCGGACAGGGAATGGCATGCGCGCATCGGAAAATGGTTCAGACCCACACTCGTAAGTCGTCAATTTTTCTGGTTCCGGGTACCTAGGTTGAACAAAATAACTGATGAGCAACGTCACCATTCCAAATATCAAGGTCACAAAAATAAACAGAAGAATCGGGAAGTACTTGGTCAGGTACGCAAGGAGAATTTCAGCGCCGTCCATCCCCATCTTCTTTCACAAGGCATTGACGTGGAAAGGGTATTCATCAATTGATTTGAGGAATCTTAGTGCCCAGCTCTCGGGGATAGCAAGAGAACAAAGGACCTAATTACGGTCGACCCGAAAGCCCTAGCAATAAAAGGACAGGCCGTGAGCCGCCGCTGCAAGAGGGTCAATAGCCTTGTACGGAATCAACTCCCCGCTGACGCAGGATCCTGCTTGATATCTGGATCGATTCGAGAAGGTTCGGTCCTTAACGGCTGGACACCATCCCATTCAATTTGGAGAGGAGAAAAAATCTTAATCGTTCGGCGCCGGTGGATCTGCGTCTCGATTCGACTCTTCATGCTGAATCCCTTGGATAGAGAGACTGGTTGCTTATGTTTATTCACGTCTTCAACACTCCGACAAGATTCTGAGGGAGAATGCCCCTGCACTCTCGCCGATCTCAAGGTAACACTGAGAGGAAATGTGGGTCAAACTCGATCAATCACACTCAAATTCTTGACAATGCAGCGCCTTTTGCTATGGTTTTCCAAAGGACTCTAGCCTAAAAGGAACGACCTATGAAAACCGTGGCATGCCTTGTCTTAATCCTGTGTCTGAGCGTCTCACTCGATGGGGCACAAGCCCAGGTTTCAGAGGTCGAATCCGTTCGGTTGGGTGATCGCGCGCTGGCATTCGCCAGCGGCTCCATCCAGAAAACATCCTCAATGGACGGGACCGTGAACTTGGTAACCGGCGATAATCAGTCCTCGGGTAATCGAATGCTCTTGGGCAAGCATGACTCGCTCTATCTTAAATTACACAACTCAACTGACGTGGCAGTTGGGGATCTCTTTACCGTCTATCGCCGGGTTCGGAAGGTGTTTCACCCAGTCACTCGAGAATACCTTGGTTTTGTTGTGAATCGATCGGCAATCGTGAAGGTCACGGCTGCCGATCATACCCTTACCACAGCGAAGGCCATAATAAGCTACGGACCTATCTCTCCAGGCGACCGAGTAGTGCGGTTTGTTGCCCCAACGGCAGATATCGAGCCAAGCCCCGCGGAGCACGTTTCCGATCTCGAAGGGATGATCGTTGAACTCCAAGCGGACCGATCGATGACGCTCGTAGCCCAATCGAATGTTGTGTACTTGGATCGAGGCTGGGAAGATGGATTGAAATCCGGCGATCTTCTCGATATCCAGCGTCAGAGCGCAGGACTTCCTCCGCGAAAGATCGGCCAACTCAAGGTGCTGACGACCGAACCACGCACCGCTGTCGCCAAAGTCCTGAGGGTCACGACTCGGGTCATGAAAGGAGATCGGTTCAAGCTCCTTGAAGCCTCCAAACCCATGCTGCCGCCCGTCGCAACAAACGACGATCTGTCCACGACACAACAGGCGACAGAGGTCACTCCGGTTGATCTAGTATCCAGCAAGCTGGCAATCCAGGATGACGCTGGTCAGAGCCGTCTCAATCTTGGTGAAATGGCCAAGTTCCTGCGCTACGACTCTGGAGACGCGGCTATTAAACCTGAAAATTACCCGATCCTAGACCAGTTGATCGAATACCTGCAGAACACTGACGATATGAGGCTGATCCGAATCGAAGGTCATACGGATAACGTGGAGATCGGCCCCTCTCTCAAATCCCGGTATCCCAACAATTTGGAATTGTCTAAGGTACGCGCCAACGGGGTCCTTCGGTATCTGCTGGAGAAGGGTGGAGTGGAGCCGTCTCGTCTTAGCGCGGTGGGGCTTGGGGACACCAAGCCAGTGGCCACAAATGCGGTTGAGGAAGGTCGTACGAAAAATCGGCGGGTGGAAATTCTCCTGTACAATCCAACCACTGATCCTTCAACGCCTACATCCGATGCAAACGCTCACGCGCAATCTCCGGGTGGCAACCTTTCCACTTTGAATGCACGTGATAGCGACGACCAACAGACCTCCGCTAATGCCGCTTCAGACGATCCCGCTCGTCCGGGAACCTTGTCGCTGGGTGATTCTTCACAAACTTCTGGAAGAGATGGGTCAAGCACAGACAACGGCTCTGATCCGAGTGGTCCAACGACGACAGACACAGATAAGCAAGATCTGCCTCAACAACCAGCTACCGGAACACCAGCGAACTAGCTTCGACCGAAACCAGGAACTCTGCGAAGGTGGAGTTCCTGTCCTCCCTCGATCCATCAGCCGAACCCCTTCCGCGAGCATGCCGCAATACCCGATGTTCTTCGTAGTTCTCCACTGATAGAATGCAGAATGGCTTTCGATAGGGACTCGACCGCCATGAGGCGAAGTAATCCGCTCTATGCGGATGTTATTGTTCCACGTCATATCGAACGGGCTTTCACCTACCAAGTCCCCTCCACCTTAGCTCAAGTCATTAGTGTCGGAAGCCGCGTCCTCGTCCCATTTGGCCGTGTAATGCTGGAAGGAGCGGTTGTTTCGCTCACGCATGAGCTTCCAGCCGAAATAAGGGCCGCCTCTCTTAGGGAGATCTCTTCTCTCGTACAGGATGGACAGAATCCGTTACTGTCCCCAAAGCTGCTCCAACTCTCTCACGATATTGCTTCCTACTATGTTGCACCCTGGGGGCAATGTCTTCGACTCGTATCTTCCCCGTTCGCAATGCGCCCGACTTCCCCCGCTCGATACACGGTTACTCCGCAAGGGCATGTCGCATTGGCAGCTGGCAGTTGCCCCGACGACCTGCGACCAACTCTTCAGCGAATTGCCCGTCGAACGACGGGAATCCTTTCGTCGACTCTGCATCCGACTCGACAAGCAAGCACTCTACGGATCGTCGATACCCTCATCAAGAAGTCCTGGCTCGCTCGCGTGCCGCCAGACAATCCCAAGGTCAAAGAGCAGAAACGGCTCATGGCACTGGTGTCGAATGAACCAGGTGACGGAGCACGGATAGACACCGCTCTACTCCATACAAACTTTCCGGACTCAGATCCCTCTTGGAGAGCTCGCGTCAGCCAGTGCCTTCAAGGCAACCATATGCAGAAACTCGTCCTACAGGCTCCATGGCCGGATCGAATCAGAAGACTTGCCGACGCCATTCACCAGGCGCACTCACTGAAACGGTCCGCCATTGTGATAACCGGCGAGATCGCGAGAGCCCTGTGGCTTAAGGAGCTCCTTTCAACTCTCACAGGGCTTCATATTACCCTCGCACATGCATCTTTCGGGTCGGATCGATTGGAACGAAGTGAGACTTCGACTCCATCCGTGATCGTAGGAACTCGCTCTGTCATTTTCTCGCCCATTGAATCGATCGGACTGATCTGGGTTGATGGGGAGGAGGATACCGCCCTCAAAGAGCCTCAGGAGCCTCGATATCATGCTCGGGAGGTGGCGGGCATGAGGGCTGAGAGCGAGCGAGCTCTGCTCGTCCTGGCCTCGGCGCATCCATCTCTTGAGTCAAAATTCGACGCCACCGCCGAGCATCTCGACGTTCATCACAATGCAACGCTTCGACCAAGAATCGAGCTCGTTGACCTCCGCAAGGAGTCGGGAAGAACCCTATTCAACCCAAAACTGATCTCAGCGATCCAGGAAACCCTGAAGAGACAGGCGAAAGTACTGCTTTTTCTCAATAGAAAAGGGTACGCAAGGACCTTGGTGTGTGGAGATTGTAGCTGGGTACCTCGCTGTGCCTCCTGCGCCGTCTCACTCACCTATTATAGGGAGGCCAGCCGTCTCACCTGCCGCTACTGTGGTAGCTCGGATGGGTTGCCCGATTCCTGTCCCGTGTGCCAGGCATCTCGTGTGAGTCCCATCGGAGACGGTACGGAGCGAATTGAAGCCGAAACTCGTCGTTTGTTTCCACACGCCAAGATCGCACGGATCGATGGTGACACGCTTCGTCGATCGGCTGCCGCCCGCCAATTGTGGGAATCCGCGAGGTCTGGGACTTGGGACATTCTGATAGGAACGCAAGCACTGTTTCGCCGAGATCCACTACCACCACATGGATTGGTCGGCATTCTTCAGGCAGATTCCGAGTTGTACATTTCCGATTTTCGATCAGCCGAGCGGACCTATCAGCTCCTGATGGATGCTGCGGACTTAGCCTCCCCGGCCTTGGCAGGAGGTCGAGTCATCATCCAGACGCGATTTCCCACCCATCATGCCGTTCAAGCTTTGCTATCGGGAAACCCCGATCGTTTCTACCAGGAAGAGCTTGAGGCACGCCGCCTACTTAACTACCCACCGATGTGCCACCTGGCGGAGCTCTCGGTAACCGGAACAACTCGTGAGCTAGTCGAAGAAGCCGCAAAGCAATGGGCCATGGATCTTGGCCAGATTGGATCTAATCAGGAGTCCTTGGTCGTACTGGGGCCCGTCCAGGCCATTAGTACACGGATTGGACACCACCATCAACGCATGCTGGTCAAAGCAACTGAACACAGGACTCTGAGTCGTCGAGTCCATGAATCTCTGCGGGTATTAGAACGGAAGTACCAAAAAGGGCGGATCAAGTTTGACATCGACATAGACCCTGTCGAAACCGGACAAGGCTAAGTCGGCTTTTTCGCTTTCTTCATCGATCGCGACCCGCTCAGCGTGGTTGAGCGCTCTTTGGAGAGTGGCGAATCAGGTGTTCGAGATCGATTGAACAACCCATACGCAAATGAGATCCAAAACACCGATGAAAAGAGACCGAGGACGACGGCGGAGAGCATCGTTCCCATTTCAGACTCAGGAACTGTGTCAGACGTCCCCTTGAGTTGAACCATCAACACAATCGGCCAGACCAAGCTTTCTAAGCCGAGCAAGAGCGTGGACCACGCCCATGTTCGCGAGATCGACTCCGCCATCACCCATAGAAACAGTCCTACGGTGAAAGCCCACCCGAGCACGATGAACGGCGAAATACTGCCCCAGATCAGCCAGAATCCGATGGTCGCGACCGTAGTACCAAGTATGACATTCAGAAACTTCATGATCCCGACAGGGGGTCAATTCGAACGGTAGAGTGTGACGGGGCCACATGGCGATGTCAACAGGGAGAGGAAGCGCGCAGGGTGGGCTCAATTAGTCGATCATTTCTGAAGCAACCGTATCAAGGAGTACCTTAAGGTCGAAGGGCTTTTGAAGAGTCCGTCTGACGCCGAGCATCTTAGCGATATCTAAGACATTGCCGAAGCCGATCGCTTCGGATCCTCCGGTCATGGCAATCACACGAGAGTCAGGGAATTCCCGTCGAAGCACCAGAATACCTTCGAGCCCATCTTGGTCAGGCATCAGGATGTCCATGATTACTAGATCGGCCGCCTTCGTTCTGTACCGCTCCAACCCCTCTTTCCCATCCCGAGCTTCTTCGACCTCATAGCCGGCTTGCTCCAGGGTTTCACGAATAAGCTGGCGGACCTGGTCCTGATCGTCAACTACGAGGACCGACGGCATCCGAGACCTCGATGGACACAGTCGATCGTTCCTGATCGGAATTGATCCCGGCTGCCCGAGTGACCGGATAGGACGACGCGTGATCTAGACCACGGCGAATCTTCTGAGCCACCTCGCGGGCTTTTCTCCCCGCGGCGATGACTTGGTTGATATGGCGATGGGCTTTGGTCTCGGCTGGAATCAAGTCCAGCGCCAATTCGCTGAAGCCCAGCACAGCAGTAAGACTATTGTTCAGCTCATGGGCAATACCACCAATCAAGCTCCTCATGGTCTCCATCTCCTCCACAACTTGGACCACCATTGAGGCATTCACCTGATCCGTGATGTCGACAACCATCCCGATCGTGTGCATGGGCCGCCGCTTGGTCCCCGCACCTTCACACTGTGTCAAGGCTCGAAGGCGAATGTGCCGTACGGATCCGTTCGGCCGGATCAGCCTGTGTTCAGCCGTGTACAGCTTCTCCTTCTCATGATCGAGGACCTGCACCATCCCGGCGCGCAGCCTCTCTCGATCCCCGGGATGAACCAACTCCAGATAGCGATCCAGAGAAGGTGACTCGTCCTCCCTGACCCCATAGATCTCACGCAAGATCGGCGACCAGATGTGAGTGTTCGTCCGGTGGTCATACTCAAAGATCCCCACCTGTCCGGCCAGGATTGCAAGATCACATCGAGTCCTGATCTCCTCGCTCGCCTGTGTGGTCTGCTGACCAGCAGCGAGATCGCTTATCGTCATAATGATTGTCCTTCCCTTGGACTGATAAACAGGAGACAGCCGGACTCCGACCGGAAACTCCACACCATCCTTGCGACGTCCATGCACTTCTCGAGTGATCTCTAGGGGACCGGAGCCGACGCTTGAGAAGCAGGCGTCACGCCCTTCTCGCTGCTCCTCGTGATCTCGCGCTGACAGCAAGCACTCGACAGGTCGCCCTAGGAGCTCCTCTCGAACATACCCAAACATTCGTTCGATACGGCTATTGATAAGGGAGATCGTGCCATCTTGACGAACCATCAGCATACCGTCAGAGGTCGACTCCAGAACCGTCTTTAATTGAAGATCTCGTTCTTCAGCCATCGCCGCCAGCAGTTTGTAGTCCGTGATATCCTCAATTTTTCCAGACATCCGAATAGGCTGATCGGAGGAACCTCGTATCAGCACTCCACGGCAACGGACAAATCGAATATCCCCACCAGGTTGGATGATCCGACATTCGAGATCATAGGGGCGATCAGAAGTAAACGTTTCCTCGACCAGGGTGAGAACACGCTCGCGGTCTTCTGGATGGAGGGCCTTTTTAAAGGTCTCATAGGTTGGCGGAACTGAACCCGGTTCGTATCCAAGCACACGATAGTGCTCTTCCGACCAAATCTCAGCGCCATTCCCAATTGCCCATCCCCAACTATCATGGTCCGCACTGGAGTGGGTTTGCACGAACTGATGCCGCCTGTTGGGGAATTCGATTTCGATTGGTTGCTGGACAGACCTGTCAGAAAAACAGACCAGAACGGATCCTTTTCCATCCCACATGGTAGGCGCCACGGACAGGACAACCACGACTTCCTGCCCATCACATCGTACGAGTTTCGTTTCCAACCAGCCGTTCGACTGGCGTGACCCCACTGTCTGTGCAATCCAGAGGCGTACGGCCTCTTGTTGCTCATAGTGCACAAAATCCAAATACTGGCTGCCGATGATTTCTTCGGCCGACGTGGCGCCCAAAATAGTAAACCCAGCCTGGTTGACATACATGATCTCCGATGCGGTCGTTACCAACATACCTTCTCTAACAAAATCACATAGAATCGTCGAGGACGGCATCTTACGATGACGCTCCGCTTCCACCTGCCGGAGATGGGACACATCGCTCATGATCCAAATCACCGACCGGACCCGTCCCGTCTGATCCTCAATCGGTGACAAGGTCACCTCATTCCAAAACGACGTCCCGTTCTTGCGGTAATGCCGCAGCGATACGCGGCACGCCCGTCCGTCTTGGAGAGCCAACGCGAGTTTTTCGATCGCCCCCCGATCAGTTCCAGGGCCGTTCAACATCGCCGTTGTCTGCCCAACGACGTCATACTCGGCATAACCGGTTAACGACAGGACCGCGGGATTCGCATAGATGATGGGATGATGTGGAAGAGTCGCATCCGTCACAAGGATGCCGCAATTCGCCGCCGCGATAACCCTTGCCTGCAGAACGTTCTCCTGATGCTGTCGAATGGCAATCCAGAGTGAAAGCCCCACGAGCAAGAGCAATACGAGGAAGATAACAGCAGTCATGCGGGACAACCTCCCGGTAGGTACACACCGTGTACGTGTAACTACAACTACCCAGAGTGAGCCTATACGAATTGAGGGAGAGTGCCCAGAGATGAAGGTCGTAACGCGACGAGAATTTTGCCCCTAGAATACTAGAGCCAAATGTTGCACCATCAGCCTTGCCTCTTGACGAAGAAGGCGGCCGCCTGGGCACGCCGGGTGATCCGAAGCTTCTGAAAGACATTTGCGAGGTAGTTCTTCACGGTCTTGTCACTGAGCCCGAGCGCAACCGCGATCTCCTTGTTGGTCTTCCCCTCGGCAACCAATGCGACGACGCGTTCTTCCTGAGACGAAAGTTGGTCGGTACCTGGAGGAGCCGGGAGATCATGAACTCCTCGCAACCATCTGAGGGCCCGTTCGGTCACCGTCGAATCGAGTATGGATTGCCCCTTGGCGACCGAACGAATGGCTTCCAGCAGTCCCGGCGAGTCGATTTCCTTGAGGACATAGCCTTGTGCCCCGGCGAGCACGGCCGCGAGCACTGAATCATCGTCCGCATATGACGTCAAGAAAATGACTCGGGTGGTGGGGAGAGCCCCAAGAATCTCTCGGCAGGCATCGACGCCGGAACCGTCGGGAAGACGCACATCCATCAAAACCACGTCGGGTTTGAGCTTCTGAGCCTGCAGAATGGCATCCGCCATTGTCCCGGCTTCCCCTACCACGGTGATCCCCTGGTTTTGAGCCAGCACGGTCCGAAGCCCCACACGAATCACCTCGTGATCATCGACCAGCAACACACGAATGGTTTGAACTTGTGTTTTGGTTGTGAGCATCGTGACCATCCTTTGAAAGATCGAGTAAGATTTTCGTCCCCTTCCATGGTTTCGATTGAAGGGCGAACGATCCCCGGACCTTTTGAGCCCGGGCCGCCATATTGGCTAACCCATGACCAACGCCCTGAGCCGACCGAGTATTAAAGCCGATGCCATTGTCACGAATGGTGAGACGAATAGTACGGACCAATTCCCGGAGTGATACCACGATCTGTGTGGCTTGGCTATGGCGCAAGGCATTACTGAGGCCTTCCCGAACGATGTTAATAATGTGAAGTGCGTGTTCGGTGGACAGGCGGCGTGCCGCCGCCTCGTCGATTCGTATCACACATTTCGCCCGAGAGGCGCTGGACATCGTCTGAACCATGGTCCGTAATGCCGACGGAAAATCACCGCCTTGGATCACGTGAGATTCAAGACCGGCGATGAAATTACGCACCTCTCCCATCACGTGATTGAGCTGCCCAATCGTCTGATCGAGTGTGGACATGAACTTCGCCGCGACAGGTCCCGGCTGTTGCTTGATCATCGGTTTACAACCCTCCAACCCAAGGCCCACCGCATACAACGACTGGAGAATCCCGTCGTGGAGATCCTGACTGATTCGCTCCCGTTCTTGGAGCGCTGCGTTCAAATCTCGTTCCCGTTGGAGCAACATCTCCTCCATCCTCTTGCGCTCTGTAATGTCGGTCGCCGCTCCAAGCACCATGTGAACCTGACCAGTGTCGTCGAAAATCGGCCTCTTGACGGTCTGTAACCAACGAGTGCGCCCCATCACGTCAGTGAATTTTTCCTCCGGGATAAACCGATCCCGCCCGGAATTTATCACCTCCAAATCGTGATCTCGAAAGAACTCCACCTCATCCACATTGGCATTGAAGTCAGCATCCGACTTTCCGATCACATCGTCCACCGTCGTCCCATACCAATCAGCGACAGCCTTGTTGGCCATCGTAAAACGTCCGTCACGATCCTTGGCGAAGATGAGGTCCGGGTCTGTGTCGATGACCTGTCGCAAAAACGTATGCGACCGGCGAAGTTCCGCTTCGGCTCGTTTGCGTTCTCCGATGTCTCTCAAAATCGCACAGCCGTACTCTTTTCCGTCATACGATAGATAGTTGAAGGTCACCTCCATCTCCAACACGTCGCCGGTACATGTCCAATATTTCGCCTCAAATGCCAACGCCCCTTGTTCCTTCAAATGACCCCAATGCTCCGTCCAACGCTCGACTGGGAAATTGGGGTCGATGTCATGCACCGTCATCGACGTCAGTTCCGGCCGGGAGTACCCCAACATTCGGCATGCGGTATCGTTGACATTGAATATTCGAGCGGTCGAATCCAACCACAGAATCGCTTCGACTGCCTGGTCGACCGAAAACTGGGTCAACTGCAGCGCTTGCTCCATGCGCTTGCGCTCGGTGATATCATTCCCGACGGTCACAGAGCATTGCTTGCCGTTCAGCATAATCACTTCTGACGACAGCAGGCACTGGCGGACTTCGCCGCTTCTGCTCCGCAGCTTCACCTCCACGTTGCGGGTCGATCCCTGTCGCTTCAACAGATCGAGGTATCGGGCCCGTTCATCCACAGAATCCCAGAGCCCTATCTGCAATGTCGTTTCCTCCACAACCTCCTCTTTGCGATAGCCTAACATCTGACTGGCAGCATCATTCATATCCACCACTCGACCGGTATCCAACTCGGTAATGACCAGTGGATGGGGGCTGCCATGGAATGCCTTAGCAAACCGCTCTTCGCTGAGGCGCAATGCCTCTTCCGCATGCTTCCGGTCCGTGATGTCGTTCGCCACAGTCACCACGCAGAGCGTTCCGTTGAGCTCGGCGAGGTCCGCGGATGTCAGAAAGTAGCGTAGGTCACCCGATTTGGCCCGTAAGGCAAACTCCATGTTGCGTACCGGCTGCCCAGCTTTCAATCGCTCGATAACCCGCACTCGATCTTCGAGATTCGGCCAGATCCCGAGCATCAACGTGGTGTTTCCGATCACTTCCTCACGACGAAAACCGAATGCTTGCAGACAGGCGTCATTCACCTCGATACAGCGGCCCGTTGCCACCTCCGTGATCCCTATAGGATGAGGACTTGTCCTAAACGCCTTGGAGAATCGTTCCTCGCTTTCGCGTAGCGCGTCCTCCATTCGTTTCCGCTCGGTGATGTCAGTCAGAATGCAGTGGGTTCTGATGAAATCACCGTCCTGGTCGTGCTGGACACGTCCGTCTATCACGGCATTGACGATGGTTCCGTCTCGACGACGAAGCGAAAGCTCGTTGCGCAATTGGCCGGTCTTCGTGAAGGCCTCGAACGTCTTGGGAAAATCGCAACGAACATCATCGGCCCAAAGATCCCCGAAGCTCCTCCCTATCAATTCCTCACTTTGATATCCGAACAGCTGGCACAACCTTGGATTCACGTCGAGGAACCGCCCTTCTAGGTCGAGCGATTGATAGGCGATGGGAGAATTTTCAAACAGGCTGCGAAAGCGTTCTTCGCTCAGTCGAAGCGTTTCCTGTACTCTCTTCCGTTCGGTGATGTCTTTGCTGAGTATGATCATGCAAGATTTCCCGTGGTACTCGATCTGTTCTGCAGACACGAGGTAATCACGGCGTTCACCGCAGGCCGTCTGAAAAACAGCTTCGAAATTGCGGATCGAGCCCTCCCGCTTCAATCGCTCAATGAAGGGGATCTGGTCATCTGGCGTCAGCCGATGCTCGAGTTCTTCCCCCCTTCGCCCGACCACATCCTCTCGTTTACATCCAAGACCGGCGAGACAGGCGTCGTTGACGTCGAGCCACCGGCCGGAGTCGAGCTCCACCAACACCATCGGGTCGGGGCTGGACCGGAACGCTTTCGAAAACAATTCCTCGCTGGCCCGCAGCGCCTCCTCCGCCTCCTTGCGTTCAGTAATGTCGACCGTGGCACCAATCAAGTGTGTCAAACGCCCCTTCCGATCACGCACACCATGGCATCGAACATCAGTCCATATCATGGAGCCATCCTTCTTCACCATGCGAAGCTCGTAGTGGCACTCGTCAGCTGCCCCGCTTTGCATCAATTCGAAGTTCTTCATGGCGCTCGGCTGGTCGTCCAAATAGACCAAGTTCAACCAGACAAAGGGATCGGCTGAAAGTTCTTCTGGGCCATAGCCAAAAAGAGCCTTCAGATTGGCATCCCCGTGGTATTGACCGTTTAAGACATCTAAGTTCCATACCCCAACTTTGCCGATGGCGGTGGCACGTGCATAGCGCTCCTCGCTGGCCCGCAATTCTCCCGTACGCTCGATCACCTTGCGTTCCAATTCATCATGCGCTCGCTGGAGGGCCTCCTCTGCCATTTTGCGCTCGGTGATGTCTTGGAACGTTCCATACACCCGCACCGCTCGTCCATTCACGACGTCGACCATGCCGGCAGCCCGCACCGCGATCCGACGCCCCTTGGCCGTGATGAGTTCCAACTCAAGGTCCCACGGCAACCCCTGTGTGACCCCTTTCCCCAACGCTTCTGATATCACGGGGCGACTCTCGGGTGCGTAGAACTTCAAGGCAGTTTCAACCGTCGGGCTGTACAACTCCGGCGTCGTGTCGTGCAACCGGTAGGTCTCATCGCTCCACCAGAGACGGTTGGTAACTAGGTTCAGCTCCCATCCCCCAATCTTTCCGATCGCTTCCGTTTGCTGCATGAGCGCTAGCTGTTGCTTGTGACTTGTAATATCCTCCGCAATACCCGCAATCCGATTCTCCCACCCGGTCATTCTTACTCTGCGATCAGCGATCCAGCGGATGTAGCCGTCGCGCCCGACGATTCGGTACTCACAATAAAACACCGCCGTCGTCCCACCGGCAACAAAGCGATCATGGTTCGCCTTGACCCGTTCCTTGTCCTCCGGATGGATCGAGTCGAGCCACAGCGACCCTTCTCGACAGATTTCCTCTCGCTCGATGCCCCAGATGAACGTGAACGCCGCGTTCACATATACGACGTCCAGTGCGTCCGGCGAAATATCAGCAATCAGAAACGCGGAACCGACCGACTCGGCAAATTGACGAAAGCGCTCTTCACTCCGGCGCAATGCTTCCGTCCGGTCACACACCTGTCGTTCCAGCGAGGCATTGAGGGCGACAACGGCCTCCTGAGCCTCTTTGCGCTCGGTAATGTCAGAAAAGAAGCCGAGAATAGCTGGCTTGCCGTTCCAGGTGATCCGTGCCGCCTCGACCTGAACCAGAATCGGTGTTCCGTCTAACTTGAGGTAGATCCGCTCTGCGCTATGGACAGAGACGCCACCGCTCAGGAGTCGTTTTACATTCTCGCGGACTTCCTGATGATAGTCAGGATGGATGCAATCAAACGTAGGTCGGTCGATGATTTCCTGCACATCCTTGGCTCCCATGAGGAGGGCCCCCGTGTGATTCATATACACCGTCCGCCCTTCACAGAAGACGAATACACCAGAAGGGGAAAGTTCGACCAACGTTCGATAGCGCTCCTCGCTTTCCCGTACCGCCTCCTCCATCTGCTTACGATCGGTAATGTCCGTGTGGGAGCCAAGCAACCGAATTCGTCTGCCATCCGCCTCCGTAGCAAAGGAGGCTCTCGCTTCAATCCATCGATATGTCCCGTTCTTATGTCGTAATCGAAATTCCTGCCGATAATCGCCCCTCCGATGAGCCACATACTCCTGCACATACGCCATCGCTCGATCCCGATCTTCCGGGTGAAGAAGGCTCACCCAGGTCTCAAAGGAACATGAAAGGTCCCCTTGCTCGTATCCAAGTTGGCAGATCCACTCCTTGGAAAATACCACCTCGTTTGTGTTCGTGTTCCAATCCCATAACCCAGTACCTGAGGCTTGCAGAGCTTGCCGAAGCTTACTCTGAGAAGCCTTCAGCGCCTCCTCCACCCGAGTCTGGTCTGTGATATCGAGCATGCTACCAGACATGGAAATAGGTTGGCCGCCGCTGTCTCGCAGCACCTCACCTCGACAGTTGACGACACGAACCTCCCCGTTTGACCGGACGATCCGACATTCCATATCGAACCGGGCCCGGCCTGCCAGGGCTGCGTCGATCGCTCCCTGCACGTAGCCTCGATCATCCGGATAGACGGCCCGCAAGAAGGTATCGTGGGTGGCTGGAATGGTTCCCGGTTCGTGGCCAAAGAGCCTATATTGTTCATCCGACCACCAGACATTTCCGCTGTCTATGTCCCAATCCCAGCTTCCTAGATGTGCCAGAGCCTGGGATTCGATCAGATGGCGATTCCGATCACGGAGCTTGTTCTCGATCTGCCATCGCTGGAGTTCGGCTCCCGCACGTGACGCAAATACGGCCATGAGCGATTTCAGTCGTTGGGCATTAGGAAACGGCTTGGTATCCATAACCGCGAGCAGGCCAATAACCGTCCCATCTCTTGCGCTGAGCGATACGCCACAATAGCTCTCGACCCGCAACTGGTCTAATCGTTCAAATGCCGGAAACGAAGCCCGTACTTCTCGCTCGAAGCAGGCAAAAGAATGTTGCAGTGCTATTTCGCAGGGTGTGTTGACAAGGGGATAGTCAAAATTCTCGACGAGTGAGCCCCCTGAAGAGACCGCAATGGTGTGAATCTTCCTGACGGCCGCTGGTTGGATCTCTCCCACGATGGCATACTGCACGCCAAACACCGAACACAGATGAAGCACCAGGGTCTTGAAAAAGTCCTCGCCGGTCTCTGCTGCAGTGCCAGCCACGATAGCTCGAAGCATTTCCGACTGTTCGCGCAGGTCTTGGAGCTCACCATCCATCTTTCGATTTTGATGGCGAAGGGCCTGGTCCCGTTCTGTCAACTCACGCGCTAAGTCGGCGACCTGTTTCCGCAACAGATCTAGTTCGGGAGGATGGCTTGTCGCGCTCATGTTCGAGCTCCTTGCTGCACGACATCGACAATAGGGCAAGAATGGCTCAGCCCCCTGGAGCGGCTTTCGCCAAGAACAACTCTTCGCCTACAGCTCGACTACGGGTTCCTAAGAAAAGGTCCCAACGAGGGGGCTAGTCTCCTACGAGAGTCGATCAAAGTCTAGATCCGAATGGCCCAGGACCTTCAAGGATGAGGCTGCAGGGAATCCATGGTACAGAAGGCATGAAGGGAACTCAGACCACTTTCGCCGCACGGGCTGTAAACACGCATATCAGTGAGTGTTCCCATTGGGACACTTCGGAAGATCGAGTACAATCCTTGTGCCCTTGTGAGGCTCCGATCTGACTATGAATGAGCCACCAATTTTTTGAGCCCGCTCCGCCATGTTGGCTAACCCACGACCAACACCCCGCACTGAGCTTGGACTAAATCCGATCCCGTTGTCCGTAATGGCGAGACAGACGGAACCAATGTATTGTCGCAAGGATAGGGTAATACGTGTGGCATGGCTGTGACGGAGGGCGTTACTCAATGCCTCCCGAGCAATGTTCACGACATGGACCGCCTGCTCGGTTGAGATATGACTCCCGGCTGCGTCATCGACCCGCACCCGACACTTGGCGGAATTGGCGGCACACATTGAGTGGATCATGGTTCGTAGCGCCGTCGGGAAGTCACCACCCTGTACGAGGTGTGACTCCAGACCAGTGATGAAATTACGAAGCTCTCCCATCACGTGGTTAAGTTGCCCGATCGCCTGATCGAGCGTCGTGATAAGTTTTTCAGCAATGTGTTCTGGTTGTTGCATGATCGATGGCTTACATGCCACTAGACTGAGCCCGACGGCATAGAGCGATTGGAGAATCCCGTCATGGAGATCCTGGCTGATGCGTTCTCGTTCTCGAAGCGCCGTACTCAAGTCTTCTTCGCGTCGCACGAGCATCTCTTCCATTTGCTTCCGCTCAGTGATGTCGGTCGCCGCACCAAGCACCATATGGGCCCGCCCATGAGTATCAACAATCGGCCGCTTAACGGACTGTAACCAGCGCGTTTTCCCAGACCAATCCGTGATCTTTTCCTCCGCCATAAAGTAGTCTTGCAAGGAATTCATGACCTGGAGATCCGTTTGACGAGAAAACTCAACCTCTTCCCAGTTGGGATTAAAATCAGCGTCTGACTGGCCAATGAGGTTCTCCACGGTGGTTCCGTAACAATCGGCGACCGCCTTGTTGGCCATCGTAAAACGTCCTTCACGATCCTTGGCGAAGATAAAGTTCGGATCGGCGTCGATCACCTGCCGCAAGAAGGTATGGGATCGGCGTAACTCGTCCTCAGCCCGTTGTCGATCGGTGATATCGGAGAACAGGACAAGGATGGCGGGCCTGCCGTTCCACATGATCCGTGCGGCTTCCACTTGAACCGGAACCGATGTGCCATCCATCTTCACGTATATCCGTTCCGCACTATGGACGGAAACGTTTCCCGTGAGCAGCCGTTTCACATTTTCACGGACTTCGTCGTGATAGTCTGGATGGATGAAATCGAACATCGGGCGATCGAGAATTTCTTTGGGATCATTCGCTCCCATGAGAATGGCGCCCGTGTGGTTGGCATAGACTGTCCGCCCTTCAGAGAACACGAAGACCCCGGACGGTGACAGCTCGACCAACGTTCGGTATCGGTCCTCGCTCTCACATACCGCCTCCTCCATTCTTTTGCGTTCGGTGATATCGGTATGTGAACCAAGGAGGCGGATCTGCGAACCGTCGGTTTCCGTCACAAAGGAGGCGCGGGCCTCAATCCATCGGTACGTTCCGTCCTTATGCCTCAGGCGGAACTCCTGCCGATACTCTCCTTGGCGTTCACGCGCGTACTCTCCCATATACGCGATGGCGCGACTATGATCATCTGGGTGCAGCAGCGTCACCCACGTCTCGAATGTGTCAGAGAGCTCCGTCTCCTCATACCCGAGCTGACGTTTCCACTCCTCCGAAAGGACCACATCGTTTGTTTCGGTATTCCAATCCCACAGTCCAATGCCCGATGCTTGGAGGGCCTGCCTCAGCTTTTCTTGCGAGGAACGCAACATCGCCTCAGTGCGCTTGCGCTCCGTGATGTCCAGGACTGAGCCGGACATCCGACAGGGCTTGCCGCTGTCGTCTCGCAGGACCTCACCGCAGCAATGAATCGTCCGCACGTCACCATTCGGTCGGACGATTCGGTACTCCACATCATACGGTGCCTTCCCTCCCAACGCATCATTGATTGCAGCGACAACTCGATCGTGATCGCCCGGGACAGGTGCCGACACAAAGATCTCGAAGGTCATGTGGTGCAAACCAGGATCACGGCCGAAGATGCGATACAACTCTTTCGAGCATCGAACCTCGCCGCTTTCGATCTCCCAATCCCAGCTACCCAGATGAGCCAGAGACTGAGCAACACGGAGGTGCCGAGTGCGTTCGTGCAACACACTATCCCGTTCGGCCAGTTCACGCGAGAGATCGGCAATCCGCCTGCGCAGCAGATCCAACACAGACAGGTTACTGGTAGAAATCATGTGAGACTCCTTGCCGGGTGATCGAGGTAACTGATCGAAGAAGCGTTGGAGCTTCCATAAGGGAGTGACCCTAGCCGCGATAAGACGGCGGGACATAGCTTGGGATGAGACGATCTCATCACTCGTCACTCAGGCGTGTAGAAATGGGCACAAGGCGGCGCCAGTGTCCTACGGGATAGGGCCAAAAGTCTAGATATAAATAGCCTGAATGGTGCAGAGAGACGCTGCTCGATGAAGGTCAACAAATGGTGCCGAAGGCGGGACTTGAACCCGCACGGCTTTCGCCACACGCCCCTCAAACGTGCGTGTCTGCCATTCCACCACTTCGGCAACAACGCGTGAAACGTCGATCGTGAAGCGTCGTTCGTCTTGAGTTGGTCTCGCCAAGCGTTTCACGAGATGCGCTTCACGAGTCACGAAGAACGAGCTTGAGGGAGCCCGTATTATAGGAGTACGGTAAAATTGTTGTCAATCAACTGAAGCTCCGGTAAAATCGGCACCGATTTTTCTGTGCACGAGTCGCCCATGATACAAACAGATCAGCGCGGGCTCTCCTCTTCCATCGTTGCCTTCTTCGATGTCGACAATACCCTTTTGCCTGGGGAAGCGAGCGAGCTACGATTTTTCCGTTGGCTCTGGCGTCGTGGGATCGTGGGATGGCCGGAAGCCCGAGAGAGTGTCTCTTGGCTACTGCGGCATTTCCCGACCCTCTCGCTGCATCCGCTTCGATCACGAAAGCTCTACCTCGCCGGAAAACCTGCGCAAGTAATCCAACCTCTGGGCGAAGAATTCTGTCGAGAGGAATTATGTCCCCGTGTTTCGGCTCCTGCGATGCGGGCGCTTGAAGAACATCGACGGGCCGGCCATGCCATCGTCTTCGTGACGGGGTCCATCGATTTCTTGATCGCTCCTGTCGCGGAAGCGCTTCAGGCTGATCGATGCTTTGCCAGTCGTTTGGAGCAGATGAACGGCCTCTATACTGGTTTTCTTATCCCCCCGCTTCCCTACGGCCAAGGGAAACGCCAACTGATTGATCGTCTAACCCATGAGCTGACCTTGGATCTGTCTCAATGCTACGCCTACGGAGACAGTCCTGGTGATCTCGATTTGCTACAGGCCGTGGGCCACCCGACGGTGGTGAATCCCATTCGTGGAATGGCCTCCATCGCTCGACGTAAGAAATGGCCGATTGTCAAATGGCAATAAGCATCGTCCTGATCCAGGACACACGGTTTCCTCTGTCGGTCATCCGATCAGCACCGCTGTGAGTAGGGCACGTTTCTCATGCGCGTGACGGAAATTTTTCACAGCGTTCAGGGCGAATCGACGTTCGCAGGGCAGCCCTGCGTGTTTGTGCGGCTCACCGGTTGTCCACTTCGCTGTACCTGGTGTGATACGGACTACGCCTTTTTCGGAGGATCTGAACTTTCACTCGATGAGGTCCTCGAAAAGATACAGTCATTCGGGTGTTCGTTGGTCGAAGTGACCGGAGGTGAACCATTATCCCAGACAGAGACCATCACCTTACTCCACCGTTTGTGCCAAGAAGGGTTCACGGTCCTCCTTGAAACAAGCGGAGCCGTGGATACAGCCGCAGTTGATCCATCGGTCCGTATCATCTTGGATGTAAAGTGTCCGGGAAGCGGTATGACAGAACGGATGCATTGGCCCAATGTCGAACGGCTGAGGCCACAGGACGAGGCGAAATTCGTTATTCAAGATCAGATCGACTACAATTGGGCCAAGAGCATGCTTGATCGTTTTCGGCTGACCGAACGCTGTCCGGTCCTGTTTAGTCCGGTGTTCGGCACGCTTGACCCTCGTGACCTCAGCGAATGGATCTTGGCAGATCGCCTACCGGTCCGACTTCAGTTGCAACTACACAAATACATCTGGGCCCCTGATATGAGGGGCGTGTGAGGCTTACCATCCCCCCTCTGTCATGAGGCCAGTTTGGAACCCATCTGCGCGTAATGTATGTCGATCATTGATTGACGCATCATGAAGGAGAACGGAATGAACATCATGCGAGTCAGACCCAAGCAGGGTCAAGTAGATACCGAGACTGCGGATACGCTTGTGCTCCTGCATTGTGAGGGTGAGGGACTCTCGAGCCAAGACGCAGCGGTGCTGGATCGATCTCTTGGAGGGGCGCTCCGTGACCTCCTCCACTCGAAGGAATTCGAAGGAAAGGCCAACGACGTGGTCCTCTTCCATACGCACGGAAAAATTCCAGCGAAGCGGCTGATTCTTGTCGGGCTCGGGAAGCGGGACAACTTGGGGCTTGATCAGTTTCGGCAAGCCATGGGGCATGCCGTCAAACGGGTACGCAGTGCAAAATCCCGTACCTTCGTGGTCGCGCTTCCAAGCCTCACCCCTCGTGATTCTTCGCCCTTGGATGTCGCACAAGCGATGGCCGAAGGCGCTATCCTCGGGAGCTATCAATTCACCGCGTACCGGAGTGACGCGCCCGCCAATAGCGAATTAACGGCGATGACGGTCCTGATCTCGCATAACAGCGACCTCGGTCAGATATCGGAAGGAATTCGTCGTGGTGTGGCCACTGCGGAAGCCACGGTGTTCGTCAGGGATCTCTCCAACCATCCCTCCAATGTGATGACTCCCACGAGGATCGCTCATGAAGCCAAGGCCGTGGCCAAGGAGACACGCATCAGCCTGAAAATACTCGAGCAGAAGGACATGGAACGCCTGGGCATGGGTGCTCTCCTGGGAGTTGCCAAGGGCAGCCATGAACCACCGAAGTTCATTATTCTCGAGTACCACGGAGCCAAGAAGAAAGACGAGCGTCCGGTCGTCTTGGTCGGTAAAACCATCACCTTTGACACGGGGGGAATCTCACTCAAGCCTTCGGAGAATATGGAACATATGAAGGCCGATATGACCGGTGGAGCAGAGGTCCTGGCCACGATACGCGCAGCCGCTCGGTTGAAGCTTCCGTTGAATCTCATCAGCATTCTTCCCGTCGCTGAGAACATGCCTGGTGGTCGGGCGATGAGACCCGGAGACGTCGTTAAGACCCTCTCCGGGAAAACCGTCGAAGTCCAAAACACCGACGCCGAAGGCCGTCTGATCCTATCCGACGGTCTCGCCTATGCGTCTCGGTTCAAGCCGGCCGCCCTGATCGACATCGCCACCCTGACCGGAGCCTGCGTCGTTGCGTTAGGCCAATTTGCGATCGGGATGTTTGGCACGGATACAAAATTGAAGGAAGCGATTCGTCAGTCAGGCCTTCGAGCGGGGGAACGCGTATGGGAAATGCCGCTATGGGAAGAATATTTTGAACAACTACGCAGTGATGTGGCCGATATGCGCAATATCGGCGGGCGGGGCGGCGGCATGATCACCGCCGCCCTATTCCTCAGCAAGTTCGTCGGTGATTACCCCTGGGTGCATCTGGACATTGCCAGTACCGACTGGAGTGAGCGGGAGCGTGCCTATATTCCCAAAGGACCAACCGGCATCGGAACCAGGCTGTTGATCCAGTTCCTGATTGATCGCTCACTCACTCACTAAACGATATGACGGTTTCTCGCGACCAAATCGGCCAGCTGTTCATGATAGGGTTCGACGGAACAACCGTTTCGCCAGATCTCGCTTCGTTTATCACCGAATACAAGCCGGGTGGAATCATCCTCTTCGCAAGAAACCTCGAATCGGCGGCACAAATTGTTGACTTGACGAACGAGCTTCAGCGTTGCAGTCCGCACGCCCCTCTCCTCATCTCCATCGATCAGGAAGGCGGACGTGTCTCACGGTTGCCGAAAGAGTTCACGATTTTCCCCCCATGTGAAGTGCTGGGCTACTGCCACTCGTCGGAGTTAGCCTATGCGGCAGCGGCCACGACCGCGAAAGAGCTCAAAGCGGTCGGCATCAACATGAACATGTCGCCTGTTCTGGATGTGAACAGCAACCCTCTGAATCCAATAATCGGTGATCGTGCATTCGGATCAGATCCTCGTATCGTGTCCGAATTAGGATTGGCTACCGCGGGAGGACTGCAGGACAATGGCGTCGTGGCCTGTGGGAAACACTTTCCTGGACATGGTGACACCACCTCGGACTCGCATAAAGAATTGCCCATCGTCACGGCGGACCGTGCAAGGCTCGAACACATCGAGTTTCCTCCTTTCCGACACGCGATCATCAACGGAGTGGCTACATTGATGAGCGCCCATGTCGTGTATCGGGCACTTGATGAGACTCGCCCTGCCACGCTCTCTCCTGCGATTATCGGGCGATTCCTGCGAGAAGAGCTGTATTTTGACGGTGTCGTCCTCACGGATGACTTGGAGATGCACGCCATTATCGACCATTACGGCATCGGGGATGCGGCCGTGCAGGCCATCCAGGCCGGCTGCGACATGCCATTGATCTGCAAAGACCGTAATGGCATCGTTGCTGCCTATCACGCCGTCGAGAAGGCCGCTACAGGCGGTGACCTTTCTGCAGGACGGCTGGCACAATCCTTTGCCCGGATCCACCGATTAAAGGAGCGGTTCTTACGCTCCTATCGACCGGTGACGATTTCTGATGCGAAACTCGTGGTAGGCTGCCGAAGCCACATGGCTCTCTTACGTTCTATCCACCACACCCGTGAGCGGATCGCAAAGACCGAGATCTGATCAGGGACGGTATAGCTCTCGTTAACCGCCAGGATCTGAGATCACCTCATACTCCAGCAACTTGCCCCTTTGTCACCTCTTGTGGCATCATGAGCATTCCTTGGGAGGGCCTTATGGCCTCATTGCTCGAATACGTCGGATCCGTCCATATCTTTCTTGGACCCTACAGAGGTAATCCGATCGCATTGTATTTGCGACGGACCGAATCCGAGTGCCAGATCGGACCCAAAGTATACCCGTGGAACGATGTCATGGGAATCGGCGAAACACCTAACAAGGCTGCTGCAGACTTTGAAGAGAAGTGGAAAACCAATGGGTTAACGGCAGATCTCTATTCAGGCCCAGCATGGGAAAAAGGCATTAAGCCCGAAAAACCTGCTCCGCCGAAGCCTGCGGCACCGCCGCCAAAGCCCGCGACTCCACCAGAAGCCGCTCCGGCGTCTCCCTCTCCCGCATCACCTCCTTCTACAACAACTTCGGTTCCAGCAACAACGCCCTCGGGTACAGAGACTCCTGATACAGCTCCTGCTCCCCCGGCACAGCCGTCCGGAAAGCCTGCCTAGTCTTCCATCGATACGAGTGCAGCGGAATCATCCGGGTAACGCATTACTACGCGTATCTCGTCCAGCCGCCAATTTGCTGTGCTTCATACCATAGCCGACATAGACAAGAATCCCGATAGCAGTCCATACCACAAAGCGAATCCAGGTAGCCTGTGGCAATCCGGCCATGAGGTAGAGACATGCGCCGATGCTCAAGATGGGCACGAGAGGCATCAGAGGAAGTTGAAAGGGGCGGGATTGATGCGGCTTGGTATATCGAAGCAGCATTACCCCGAAGCTGACAAGCACGAACGCGAAGAACGTCCCGATGTTGGTCATATCGGCGGCTTCCCCGATTTGGAAGAATGCGGCCAAAATCGCAACAGCGACGCCTGTCAGAATAGTCGCACGATGCGGGGTCCCGAATCTTGGATGGACCTTGGAGAACCCTGGGCTCAGAAGCTGGTCACGTGACATCGCAAAGAACACCCGGATTTGGCCCAGCATCATGACGACTAACACGCTGGTGATGCCCGCGACAGCGCCAAAGGCCACAATGGCAGCGCCCCACTTAAAACCCACGACTCGCAGCGCTTCTGCGACCGGGGCATGAACGTCAATTTGGCCCACTGGAACCAGCCCGGTAAGGACGGCGGCAACGGAGATATAGAGTACGGTGCACACGGCCAGCGAGCAAAGGATCCCCAAGGGAACGTCTCGCTGAGGGTTCCGTGCCTCCTCTGCGGCGGTCGACACGGCATCGAACCCGATGTACGCAAAAAAGATAATGGCGGCTGCGGCTCGGACTCCCTCAAACCCATTCGGCATAAAGGGTGTCCAGTTTTCTGCGTTCACTGCCGGAGCCCCAACGGCGATAAAGAATAAGATGACCGCTACCTTCACGATGACGATCATACCTGCGGCGCGAGCGCTTTCCTTAATGCCTCTGACCAGAATGGCTGTGACCAACAGCACAATAATCGCAGCTGGGAAATTGGCGATGCTCCCTTCAGGCCCTCCAGCCCAATGCGGTGGGTTGGTCGCCCAATACGGCAGTTCCAGGCCCGCGAGTTTGAGCAAGTTGGTAAAGTATCCGGACCAGCCGATTGCGACGGCGACGCAGGCCACTCCATATTCCAAGATGAGATTCCATCCGGTCAGCCAGGCGAGAAACTCTCCCAACGTCGCGTAGGAAAAGGTGTAGGCCGACCCGGCTACTGGGATCATGGCCGAGAATTCCGCATAGCAGAGGGCAGCCAGTGCGCATGTGAGTCCGGAAAGGACGAAGGAAAGGACAATGCCTGGTCCGGCTCCTGGACGATGTGCATCGCCGACTATGGCAGTTCCTACCAGAACAAAGATGCCGGTCCCAATAATCGCACCAATTCCGAGTGCCGTCAGATCCCACGCTGTCAGCGTTTTTTTGAGCCGGTGCTCTGGCTGGTCGGCATCGGCCAGAATTTGATCGATGGATTTTGTTCGAAGAAGGGGGTTGCTCACAGCCGCCCCCAGGCCCATGATGCTCGACTTTGACTAACTGGGATCAATAATCTGAAACTGTTCATCAGTTCAGTATCTAACAAGAGGATGCTCAGACGGAGAAGCGGCCATGGCATGAAATGGTCCAAACAGGTCATGTACGAGTCCGACGAGCCGCCCGTAGCAAGGCTTCAAATAGCCGACGATGACCCACATGCCGCTCAAATAAGAATTCAGGATGCCATTGAACCGCGAGTAGAAATCGATGGTGAGGTGACTCGATCGCCTCGACGATCCCATCTTGTGCAAGGGCGCTTGCCATAAGTGACGGGGCAACCCTCTTGACCGATTGATGATGTGAGCTGTTGACCATGAGGGTCTCACTGGCGACCACCCTTCTCAAGAGGCTCTTGGATGCGACGGTGACGGCATGAGAAACATGGATCGCTTTCGCCTTCTGACGATGGTTCATCGCGCTTGGGACCTGTGCAGGAATGTCCTGAAAGAGGCTCCCTCCACAGGCGACGTTTACTGTCTGCATTCCTCCGCAGATCCCCAAGAGTGGAAGATCCCGTACTCTGGCCTGGCGAACCACTTCCAGTTCAAAATCTGCGCGACGCTCGCTGACCATCGGAAACTTGTAGCGCTTCTTTTCGCCATAGAGCCTTGGTGGAAGGTCCGGCCCGCTCCCTGTGAGCAGGAGTCCATCGACACCATCGAGAAGCCGTCTCCGAGCAGCTGGATCAGCCACGAGCGGTAGGATCAGAGGAATGCCGCCAAGTTCTTCAACGGCTCGAATGTACCGGGCCCGCAGGAAGTAGGTAGGTTCCGGTCCGCCCATATCCTTCCTGTCACCAGCATGAAAGTCTGGCGTCACGCCGATGACAGGCTTCATATCACTGCACAGGTTCGTACGGTGGTTCGTACGGCGTTGAATGCGTGTTTGACATTCCTTCGTTTTCAGCGGCAACACCGAGGAAACGAACCGGTCTATCCCCGGTCAAGTGCTCGGGAGTAATGAGATAGGTGCCGTACACGCTGGGCACCCAAATATTCATCGCCGTAGGCTCGCTGAAACCCGAAAACACATAAGCAAGGCCACCCACAATCCCACCACCGATCGCAAAGGCAGCCTTAAATGGAAAATACAGTATGGTGGCAGCCGCAGAAGCCGCTCCCATACCGGCTCCGGTAGCCGTCCCTTGCTGTTGATCAGCGGACGAGGACTGACTCCATGCGGGAGCCACGAGCATCGAACAATAGGTCAGGATAACGACAAGAATCACCATCGCAAGTCTCACGTGATGCCCCTCCTTCCTCTCAAAGGCACAAACTCAATCACTGCATGCGCACCATACGAGTGATACCGACATGCGTTATAACAAATTCAGATGTGAATGCAAGCCCCCCGGCTGTTTTGCGCTTCATAGTGATGATGGGTAACTTGGGATTAGATCCAGTTCATCCATGATCGAAGCAACAATTTCTTCGGTCCGAGCGCCGACTTCCTCGTTCAGTTCATCCATCAATTGATCAGCGTCTATTCGTTGATTCTCTTGGGTGAGACCAGAGCTCAATCGAAGACCCAGCTTGCACCGACAGAGAGCTTGGTCAAACACATCTTCAGCACGCTCCTGATAGCGTGAGACTTCATCCGGCTCAACTTCTTTCAATATTGCCGCGAGCCGATCATTCAGTGCCATGGTCTTTCGAAGTGCCAGGAGCTGACTCGTGTTAATCTCCACCGCTACCTGGATACCTGCTTTCCAACTCCTCTTTTTGACATTGAACACACAGGCCACGATATGGGGTTTCTTCTCAACTGGCTCGGGCCCGAAGAAAAGCGTGATCCGAAAGGCCGAGAGATCCCGCATTGCATCTGATATCATAGGGTCTCAGTATATCATGGTTCACGTGAAGACCATCGATTGATTGACGCCTCTCATCCCAAGGATAATCTGCCTCCATGAAAAACGGCATGCATCATAGACGAATTCTCGCGATCCAAGAAGCGCTTCGAGATTTGCAGATAGTTGACGGATGGCTGTTCTACGATTTTCGCGGAAGCGACCCGCTTGCCTATCGTGTGTTGCTCCTCGATCAGACTCGGCACGTCACTCGTCGTTGGTACTATTGGATACCGGCCACCGGAGATCCTGTCAAACTTCTTCACAGGATTGAACCACACGTGCTTGATGAGCTACCTGGCCAAGTCCAATACTACGTGTCATGGGAACAGCAGCGGCTGCTCTTGGCGTCCCTCTTGCGCGGTCGACGTCAAGTCGCCATGCAGTACTCGCCCTTGAACGCCGTTCCATATCTCTCGCGAGTCGATGCGGGTACGATCGAGTTGATTCGAAGCTTCGGCCTCGAGGTGATTACATCTGCCGATCTCGTACAACGATTTGAAGCAGTATGGACGGACGAACAGCTCAAATCCCATCAGTACGCTGTTGACAGGCTCAGACGCATCGTTGATGACGCCTTTGCTCATGTAGTCTACTGCCTCCATCACGAACGTCCGCTTACAGAATACGACTTGCAGCAGTTCATCCTCTCACACATACGCGACGCAGGTCTGACGACATCCAGTGCTCCGATCGCCGCGGTGGATGCTCACAGCGCTGATCCTCATTACACTCCGCCTGAGTCCGGATCTTCCCCCATAACCCGCGACAACTTGGTTCTGATCGACCTGTGGGCGAAGCAAACCCTCCCAGGATCTGTCTATGGCGACATTACCTGGACCGGCTACAGCGCAAAACAGGTGCCGGCCAGGCATCGTATGATCTTTGATTACGTGCGGCGAGGCCGTGATGCGGCACTCTCATTTGTCCAGGGGCAAGTGCTGGCCGGACGATTTCCCTGTGGATGGGAAGTCGACGAGATCTGCCGGAAAGCTATTCAGGAGACTGGGTACGGGGATTTTTTCATCCACCGAACCGGCCACTCGATCGGTGAGGAAGTCCACGGCAATGGAGCCAATATCGACAACCTAGAAACTCAGGACGGTCGCCGGCTTATGCCGCGTACCTGTTTTTCTATTGAACCGGGCATCTACCTTCCTGGAGAATTCGGGATCAGGAGCGAGTTGGACGTCTATGTGTCGGAGCGAGAGGCCGTGGTCTATGGCCTACCACTTCAGACGGAGCTCGTGCCTCTTCTCTAGTCTTCAGCACACCTTGAGCGTTCGACTTCCTTGACACCATCTCTTAGCAACGGATAGATTGAATTCTCATCCTTCTTGATACAAGGTTCTCCACACGAGGGCAGAGATGTTCGGGACCATGGGTTTCTCTGAGCTCATCATCATTCTCATCATCATTCTGATCATTTTTGGTGCCGGTCGGCTGCCACAGATCGGTGAGGGCGTCGGTAAGGCCTTGAAAGGGTTTCGAAAAGAGGTCAATGAGGCTTCCCCATCCCCACCAAATGAGGCCCAACAGGAAACTGTACAACCACGGTCAGTTGAAGCTCCTCTTACAGGCACGACGGGGGCATCTTCCGCTGCAACGCTGTCCTCCACTCCTGACAGAACAAATACCCCTTACACACCAGGGCCTGAACTGACGCCGGGCACGACCGCTTCGATGCTATACAATACTTCGCCGCATACTCCTCAAGCATCGATAACTCCTCCAAAACCAGTCCAAACGTCTTCTTCCCATCAGGTGATTTCGATGGAGCAGCGGGATGCAATGCCTCCGCCAGCAGCTCGTGCCTCGTATCCGCCTTTGCCAGCCTCGCCACAAGCCAAAGCCAACGTAAAGCGCCCATCAGCGATCGTGAATAAGGATGCCGTCGCACGTGTGCAGGCGCAGCAAGCTGCACTCAAAACCAAAACGACCCCATCAGCTGTGGGGATCTCTCCAGACAACATGCAACATCTGGGAGAAGGCCTCGGGGAAGTCGTACGAACATTCCGCCAGGCGGTATCCGATGTTCGCAACAGCGTGGATCCCCAGATGCAGACCATCCAAGCTGAAATGGATGCGGCCCAAAAGGAAATCCAGCAATCGATCGAAGCCGCAAAGGAACTTCCCCTGGAAGAGGGCGAGAGCTCCAAATCCCCGTGACGTACTTCTCGTTGTTCTCCATACTGCCGTCAGATGCGTGCCGCATCAAATGGTCCCTCCTTACATTCCCTTTCCTAGCATGCTTCACTTTGACCGTCGGTTGCTACCAAGATAGTCCCTCACCGGAACCACAGAAAGCGCTAGATCTTCTTATCCTGTTGCTAGATGATCGCGATACGCTTGTTCGAAGGAATGCAGTAGAAGCCTTGGGAAAGATCGGTGATCTCAAATCCAAGCCCATGCTTCTGGGAAAGCTGGATGATCCAGAGCCATTAGTCCGTGAAGCTGCCGCTCGGAGCCTGGGCTGGCTTTCTGGATTGGATCCTGAAACGCGATCTAGGTTGACAATGCTTCTGCAGGATGACGACACGTCAGTACGGCAGGCGGCCTCACAAGCTCTCAATAGAAACTAAATACCTGCGGAGTCCAGTACATATGGAGCTGTTGACGCAATTCCCTCAGGAAATGACTGTGGCCTAAGCCAGAGAGGGGGCCACCGCAAAATGAAAGTGCGAAAGATTTTTGACGCTACCACGGACCGCAGCAACGACTCAATTCTCAAAGAACTCCTTTGGTATCGTCATCCATGGGGAGGCAGCTAGGCGTTAGGGTTTCTTAAGGGGATGTGTTTGGGCTGGTAAGGATAGAAGAAATTTTCGATGAGACGCGAGACTCACGGACATTTGGCAAACGGACGGGATCCCTTAAACTTTCAGGATGAGCTTCTGCTTCGGTTCAGTGCCTCGACCAGCCCAACTAGTTCCTTCTGAACCTGCTCATCCAGTTCGATGAATTGAACGCCCATCCCAGGAAACAGCAGATATCGCTCGGGTTTGCTTCGAACCCAAGCGACCTTGGCCTTCGCGGTCAGTTTATCCCACGGTTTATCTGGAAGGGCAAATTCAACCGTCAGCTCTGTCCCTGGCTTCAAGGGAGCCCCGCTTTCAATAAAGAGGCCGCCCCCACCGATACCTCCTGTCAGACTATCAAACTGCTTACCTTCTGGCGTCGTGTAACGGACTTTCAATGCAAGAGGTGCACGCGGTTGGGCGCGGCAATGAGCAAACCGGGCATCTTCACCGCTGGCGAGTACACGCTCGATGACCGCACCCCATGACATAGCACCCAACAGCTGGCCAAAGGGGTCTTGGATGGTGATCGTTTCTAGCTTCGAATCGATGACGAGAGACTTACCTTCATGACCTGCAGTGGAAACAACAGGAAGTTTCATAGAACCGAGACTCTTTGTAGTATGCTACATGAGGAATGGTACTAAGCTGCCTGACTCGTATGTTGGGTAATTTTCACCAACTCATGGATCCGATCGCGTATCTCATCCGCAATCTCAGTAAATCGTATTCCCATTCCAGGACTGAATGTATATTGGTCGGCTTTAGGACAAACCCAGGCAACGCTCCCTTTAGCCGGCAGCCATTCTTCTGACTTTTCAGGAAGGGAGAATTCCATGGCTAACTTCGTCCCTACAGGAAGGGGAGATTGGCTTTCAATAAATAACCCCCCCCCCCCGATACCTCCAGCCCGACTCTCAAATCGCACGCCGTCTGGGGTGTGATACCTCACTCGAAACGCAAGTGAGATCCGTGGCTCAGAGCGAACCTCTTTTTGAGCGGAAACTTTGTGATAGGCGAGAATCTGGTCGATGACGAAATCCCAAGTTAAACTGCCGATCGGTTCTCCCTTAGCCCCCACTAAGACAACCATTTCCCGGGCTGGGTCAAGTTCGAGGACCTTGCCCTTATGGCGGAAACTCAGAGAAACAGGGTATTTCACAAGACCTCCGTCCAACCACTGTACACCTGGAAAGTATAGCTCAGGGATTCTGCTTGTCGAGATAATGGATAGGAGTACTAGAGGGAGAGAAGAATGTCGGTGGTCTCAGCCAGAATACCGACCAACCTAGGTCTTTCTAAAATGTCGAGGAGGCTAGTGCGTGAACGAGAAATTCCATAATATTTACGCTGTCTTGGCATCGTTCTCTTGTTCAAAGATACGCATCGGTGGGTTCTTGCCCTGGATGGCATCCTCCGTAATGACTACCTCGATGATCTGTTTCTGGGACGGTGCGTCGTACATTACGTCGAGCATTACCTCTTCCAATATGGCTCGAAGGCCGCGAGCACCAGTTTTCTGTGAATACGCTTTTCGTGCGACAGCCACCAACGCCCCCTCTGTAAACCGTAGTTTGACTTTTTCGAAGGAAAGCAACTTTTCGTACTGTTTCGTCAAGGCATTGCGAGGTTCCGTCAAGATACGGATAAGGGCTCTGTCATCCAACTCTTCTAGTGTCGCAACAACGGGCAACCGTCCGACAAATTCAGGTATTAGCCCATATTTCAAGAAGTCTTCAGGCTGCACTTTCGCAAGTAGATCGCCCAAGCGTACATCACTTTTCCCGCGAATTTCCGCCCCAAACCCCATCGACTTTCGATTCAGCCGTTGCTCGATGACTTGCTCCAGTCCCACAAACGCGCCACCACAGATAAACAGAATGTTGCTGGTATTCACCTGAATGAACTCTTGATGCGGATGCTTTCTCCCTCCTTGCGGAGGGACATTCGCAATTGTGCCTTCAATCAATTTCAAGAGGGCTTGCTGTACTCCCTCACCGGAAACATCCCGAGTTATCGATGGACTGTCGCTCTTCCTACTGATTTTATCGATTTCATCGATGTAGACGATCCCGCGTTCAGCCCGTTCAACATCGTAGTCAGCCGCTTGCAGGAGTTTCAGGATGATGTTCTCAACATCTTCCCCTACATAACCGGCCTCGGTCAGGGTTGTCGCATCGGCGAGGGTAAACGGAACATCCAGGTACTTGGCCAAGGTTTGTGCCAGAAGGGTCTTCCCTGTCCCGGTGGGGCCCACCATGAGGATGTTACCCTTCTGAAGTTCAATATCATCAACCCCTTTTTCCTTTGAAGAGATGCGCTTGTAGTGATTGTGAACGGCCACTGACAAGATACGTTTAGCGCGCTCCTGGCCGATGACATATTGATCGAGGTGGTGCTTAATTTCCGCAGGCTTCTTGAGCTTCGATGAAATCTCCTCTTTCGCTTCCTCCCAATCCTCAGCAATAATGTCATTGCAGAGATTGACGCACTCATCGCAAATATAGACTGTCGGTCCGGCTATCAGTTTTCGCACTTCATCTCGGCTTTTTCCACAGAAAGAACACCGCAAGTGTCGGTCCATCTTTTCCTGCTTGGCCATGGATCCCCCCCGTGTTACTTGCCTTTGGCCCCGTCTTTTCCTCCGTCGCCGGACTCCACTGCTTTCATGAATTTCGGAGGCCGCGTAATGACCTCGTCAATGATCCCGTATCGTTTCGCTTCCTCACCCGACATGAAATAATCCCGTTCAGTATCGTGAGCGATTTTTTCGATAGGTTGCCCTGTGTGCTTGGCCATGATCTCGTTGAGGCGTTCGCGAATCTTTAGTATTTCTCGAGCATGGATATCGATCTCTGTCGCCTGACCTTGGAATCCACCTAACGGTTGATGGATCATCACTCGAGCATTGGGTAAAGCAAACCGTTTACCTCTTGTTCCAGCAGTCAAAAGGAGAGCCCCCATGCTCGCAGCCTGACCGAGACAAATGGTGTTGATTGGAGGTTTCACATACTGCATTGTATCGTAGATCCCCAATCCCGCAGTCACACTCCCCCCGGGCGAATTGACATAGAGATTTATATCTTTCTCCGGATCTTCCGCTTCAAGAAAAAGCAGTTGGGCGATCACCAGGTTGGCAAACACGTCGTCAATCGGGGCACCAAGGAAAATGATGCGATCTTTGAGAAGGCGTGAGTAAATATCATAGGCTCGTTCCCCTCGATTGGTCTGTTCCACGACGATCGGGACCAACATAGTTCCTCAGTTCCTTTCTTCTAGACGCCCCTGTCGGACGAAATCAGGCGCGACGAACGGCTGCCTTCATCATTGAATAATCGCATGACGATACACAAAATCCAGCGCCTTGTCAGCCAAGATTCGGGTACGTAATTCCTCAATGGAATCCTGCCCCCCTGCCTGAATCATTTTCACAAGGTCGGCCATCGGCACCCTGAGCTCCGAGGCGAGTCGGGTTACTTCATTGTTGAGATCGTCCTGGCTCACCGACAACCCTTCTTTCTCAGCAATGGCCTCGAGGATCAACCCCGCTTTCACACGACGATTCGCCTCCTCACGGTGGTCTTCGCGAATCCTCTTCTGTTCTTCCGCATCCGATGCAGGTAGCGTATCAGTAGCGTTACCTCGATGCCGGGCTTGGAGTTTTTGTCGCACAATTGCACTGAGTTCTCGTTCGACAAGTGAATCAGGTAGGTCAAAATGATGCGTTTCGAGCAGGCGTTTGAGAAGTGTATCCTTATACGACTCTTCCATATCTTTCTTGAGAGCCTTTTCCATTTCACCGCGTAGCTTGTCTTTTAACTCTTGGAGGGAGGCATACGGTCCACAGTCCTTGGCGAATTCGTCGTCGAGCGCCTGAAGCTTCCTCTGTTTGACTCCCTTGATTTCTAGACGGAACCTAACGGTTTTTCCCGCGACTCGTTGGTCAGGATGGTTCGCGGGATAGGTCTGAGGAATTTCTATAACGTCTCCCTGGTATTTTCCGATAAGCTGTGCATCGATTTCTATGCCCAGCAAAGTCGCCTTTGACCCTACGCGATGCAGCTGCCCTTCTTTCTTAGCACCTTCAAGAGGTGTACCGTCTAGGAATCCTTCAAGGTCAACGATGGCATAGGCCTCCTCGGTCAACGCCGTACCCACTGGTGCGGCGTCTAACTGAGCATGCTGCTCACGTAATACATCCAGAGCGCGATCTACCTGTTCACTCGTGACTGTGCGCTTATCAGCTGAGAGGGAAATGGGATTGGGAGCTTTATAACTGTGAAGCTCGATCGACGGCTTGATTTCGACCGTCGCCGTAAATGTGAAAGGAGAGTCTTTCTTGATTTTCACGCGATCCAGAGGCGGAATTTCTACCAGCACCGGACTAATTCCTGCTTCTTTGATGGCTCGATCATAAAAATCAGGGATGAGTTTTCGAATCACATCCTCCTCAACCGTTTTGGCATAACGCTGTTCTAGAATTGCCGTCGGGGCTTTCCCTGGGCGAAATCCTGGTATCCGTATTTGTCGGTTGAGTTCCAGGTACGCACGCGAAAATTGCTGGCTCACCTCCTCAGCTGGCACCTCTATTTTCAAGGCACGCTTCATCGGTCCCAGCTCCGTTACTTCCATCTTCATCGTCAAGATCGAGCTCCCAGCTTAGGGGACTAAAGTGATTGGTGCGAGAGGGGGGACTTGAACCCCCACGGTCACCCACGAGATCCTAAGTCTCGCGCGTCTGCCAGTTCCGCCACTCTCGCATGAGTGGAGAATGTCCGCGGAGCTACCCCCTTACGTAAGACAGCAAAATAGGCAATGTTGTATAGCTTTGTACCGTCGGACCCCTATAAGTGTCAACCCATACGACCGAGGGAACTTTATCCTACTATTTCTTATCATCACACCTAACAAAGGAGATCTCAAGTTGAACTCATGACCAACATATGCCTCGTGACCCGTTCGCCTTGCTGGCTATGCACACGCATGCTAAGATGCCAACCCTTGTACTTCTCGACGCGGAGAGGTGCGAGAGTGGACGAATCGACATGCTTGGAAAGCATGCGTCCCGGCAACGGGACCGTGGGTTCGAATCCCACCCTCTCCGCCATATTACACTTCGTATTATGTTGGGCTCGCTTCTTTTCACCATGGCATATTCGTGCGAGTGAACAGAGACCGTAGTGTGATGAATTATTATTCGGAGAGTTTCATATGAGAATAGGGGCTGGGCCCTGTGCAATGGAACCCTGTGAACCCCGCCAGGTCCGGAAGGAAGCAACGGTAAGCAGCCAGTTCTGTGTGCCGCAGGATCACCTGGCCCCACTTCTCTTTTCAAAATTGCGGGAAGTAGAATCAGCTGATCTTCTCGTGGCACTGAACTCTCCCGCGTGCCTCTCCATCCTGAAATTATCGCACACGGGAAAGGGATAGAGACCGTTGGACTACCAAGTTTCTGCTCGGAAATATCGACCCGGCACATTTGACGACGTGATCGGTCAATCCCATGTCGTCCAAACACTCAGGAACGCGGTCTCGATGAGGCAGATCGCGCATGCATACCTATTTTCTGGTACGCGCGGTGTGGGCAAAACGACCGTCGCTCGAATCCTCGCAAAAGCGCTCAACTGTGAGCGAGGACCGACCAATCATCCTTGCGATATGTGCGAGAACTGCCGCGAGATCGCACAGGGGAGTTCGGTCGACGTCATTGAGATCGACGGCGCATCCAACACCAGTGTGGACGATGTCCGGGAAATTCGAGAAAACGTCAAGTTCACACCGTTTCGTGGGCAGTTTCGCGTCTATATCATCGATGAAGTTCACATGCTCTCTAACTCAGCATTTAATGCCCTCTTAAAGACGCTCGAAGAACCCCCAGCGCATGTCGTCTTCGTGTTTGCCACCACGGAAATTCACAAGATCCCCGCGACGATTCTCTCACGATGCCAGCATTACAATTTTCGGCGCATCGCCAGGGCCGAGATCATCGAGCGGCTTCGACATGTCGCGGCTCAAGATCAGTTGACCCTCGAGGACCGAAGTTTCGTGGCCCTGGCTCGAGCCAGCGAAGGAAGCATGCGAGATGCCCTGAGCCTGCTTGATCAGGTGGTCGCCTATGGCGGCAAGACGATCCGCCATTCCGAACTTGAAGTAATCTTGGGAGCCGTGCCCCAAGAGATGGTCCAGAAACTCGTGGGAGCGATTTTGGCCCAAGATAGCCCAGCTGCACTGACCAGCCTTGCCCAGTTGCTTGATCAAGGACATGACTTGCGGGCATTTTGCGCAGACGTGGTCGAACGTCTACGCAATTTGCTTGTGGCCGCAGTCGTTCCCGGTACAACCGAATTGCGCAGTTTGATTGAAACTGCGGAAGATGAGCTGAACCAGCTTTCGGTAGAAGCGAAATCGTTGACGCCCGAACAAATCCAGGAACTATTGGCAATCTTCATTCAGGCTGAAGATTCGCTCCGATTCAGCTCCCACCCTCGTTTCGTGGTAGAAACTGCCGCCATCCGAGCCACACGATTGTTCCGCCAGCGAGACCGTGGTACGGACCGACCTGTAGAGGCCACACCACCATCCAAGCCGAATCTCCCTAGGCCGCAGGCGAAGACGCCCGTTCCACCGACCACTCTCCCCCCCTCTTCTCAGCGCCAGGATGTGCCTGCTGGGGAAAAGTTAGCCCCTCGACATAGCTCCGACTCACAGGCGGAATGCGATGATGGACAAACCCTCCCACACCCCACCCCCAAACCTTTAAGCACTGCATCTTCAACTTCAGCGGCCATGACGACTACAACCGTCGGCCCACGAACCCTATTGCATTGGGAATCGGTACAAGAGGAAGTCAATGCCTCTTTCCCAAATATGGCACCGTTTCTCGAGGCTGGTCGCTTTGTTTGGATAGAGGGCGAGCTCGTCACCATCGGATTTCCGAAGCAAGCAACCTTGGCCAGAGCCAGATTGGAAAAACAGGACAATCTTCTTATCTTGGCGAAGCTGTGTGAGCAACAAACGGGGCACCCCGTCCGGGTTCGCATTGTCGAGCTGGATGATACCCATCCACCTGGGCCAACCATGGCTCAAGTTCGAGCCGCCAAGGAAGAAGAGCAGCGAATGGTGTTATTCGAACGCGCAAGGGCGAATCCGACGGTGAAGCAGGCACTCGAGATCTTCGGCGCTGAATTGGCCGAGGTTCGGACTGTAGCGCAACAGGAGGCACACGAATGAAGAACCCTTTCGGCAACATGAACAACATTCTCAAGCAAGCTCAAGCCATGCAGGAACAGATGGCCAAGCTTCAAGAACAAGCGGCATCGAAGACCACCAGCGGCACGGCAGGCGGTGGGATTGTCACGGTAACCGCGAACGGTGCGATGCAGATTGTCAGCGTGGCCATCGATCCTGAAATCGTGAAGAGCGGCGATGTCGATATGCTTCAGGATCTGGTGGTGGCCGCGACGAACGAAGCACTCCGTAAGGCGAAGGAATTGATGGAAAGTGAAATGAAAGCGTTGACCGGCGGAATGAAAATCCCGGGCTTATTTTAACGATGGCCGTCGATCAACAAGGCCTGTTGGCAAGACTGATCAAGGAGTTAGTCCGTCTCCCTGGAGTCGGTCACAAGAGTGCGCAACGGTTGGCTTTTCACCTGATGAAGGCCGAACGGGAAGACGCATTACGACTGGCCGACGCTATACGTGCGGTGAAGGACGGATTGGCGTTTTGCCGACAATGCCGGAATATCGCTGAAGGGGATTTATGCGAGTTTTGTTTAGACCCAAAACGTGATCGAACCAAGATTTTCGTCGTAGAGGAACCGAGCACTCTGTACGCCGTAGAACGGGCCGGTGCCTATCGTGGCCTCTATCACGTCCTGTTGGGTGCGCTTTCTCCGCTCGACGGTGTCGGTCCAGGCGACATCCGAGCGGATGAGTTAATCGACCGTGTCAAGCTTGGTGGAGTTGAAGAAGTGATTCTTGCCACGAACCCCACCATAGAAGGAGAAGCCACCGCGATCTACCTCACTCGATTGCTTAAGCCATTCGGGATCCGTGTGTCTCGCATCGCCTATGGTATTCCCGTGGGCATGGACATTGAGTATGCGGACGAAGTAACGTTGCTGAAATCGATCGAGGGTCGTCGGGATTTGTAGTCGTAGTGGACATCGACACTCGTTGACCCCTTCTCGGGTAGGTTGATATAGTCCCTTCATTAACATAGACGTAGAGCCCTGGCTATGAAAGCACGTTCCACCAAAAAGCGAACGCCTTCAACAAAAGCCCCTAAGTCAACACGCTCCAAACGTTCGGCAACTCCTCGAAAGAACGTCCCCAAGAATGGAAAATATCCGGATATACGCCGCGATCTCGAACGCCAACGCGAGGCCATCCTCAATGAAGCCGGGGAAGTCCTGACACATCGCGGGGACATCGCAGCATTGCCGGACGTCAGCGACCAGGCGTCCGCCGAGATCGACCAGAACTTTTCGATGCGAATTCGTGACCGCGAACGGAAGTTACTCAAAAAGATTGAGGAAGCCCTGGAGCGGATGGATGCGGCTACCTATGGAACGTGTGAGCATTGTGGTGGAGATATTCCCTACAAGCGGCTCAAGGCCCGCCCCGTAACCACACTCTGCATCGAATGCAAGACCCTGCAGGAACAGGAAGAACAAGCTCGAGGCTGAGGAAGCTGCTTCGGTCCCGTCGATTCAGACATGCACTGCGACCCCACCCACCAGATGAATCGTTGAAATGCTATATCGTTCCCAATAGGAGTCCGTTTCATATTTAAATGCATTGCTGTCCAAGATAGCCGAGACCTGGTGGGAGCCCACATGATTTGATGCGGGTTTCGGACGGGTGATGGCGGGTTTTCACGTGCATGCCTCCTGGTGCTGTCCAAGATCAGGCGAAGGCCAACA
>JAOUHJ010000086.1 GCA_029865225.1 Nitrospira sp. | reverse complement strand
TCAGGCCATCGAAGCGTTTGTGGCCGCCTATGGACCAACAGCCAAACCTTTTGTGTGGCGCAAGAGAGAAGTCAAAGGCTCTCAACTCAGAAACACTATCGTGAACTTACGCAATTAAGCACTAGTTCGATGTTGAATCGTATTTTCGGCCTTGAAACCGAATATGGGCTATTGATTCACGAAGATCGGCCCGACCATTCGCCGACCTGGTTTGCCCAGAAGATCCGCGACCAGCTGTTCCATGTTCAGCGGCGTGGCGTGCTAGATCTCCACCATAGAGGGCATGATGAACCTCCTGGGAATGGAGGCTTTCTCACGAATGCCGGCAGAGTGTATCTTGATATGGGACATTTGGAGTACGCCTCGCCCGAATGTCATTCGCTCACCGACATCGTTGCTTCAGACCGTGCCGGGGATCGTCTGTTGCAGCAAGCGATCGAGGACCTTGGCTTTTCCGATCACGTCTCTCTCATCAAAAACAATATTGATCACGAAACGGATGCGACCTTCGGTTCGCATGAGAATTACCTTGTGTCCCGTCGGTTTCCGTTTTCCCGACGAGGCATGGCTCCACTCGTGGCCCATCTTGTGACTCGACAGATTTTCACCGGCTCCGGGCGTGTCGGTTCTGCCGGCCCGCAGGATGCTTGGATTCAGATGGATCGGTTAATTATTCCGCGGACTGCCATAAGCACCGGTGGAGGGGCCAGTCTGCCCTTTCAAATCTCTCAACGGGCTGATTTTATCGTGAACGATTTCTTTGAATGGGTACAACACAATCGGGCGATTGTGAATACGAGAGACGAGCCGTTAGCCGATCCCAATCAGTACCGGCGCATTCATCTGCTGCTGGGTGATTCAAACATGACGGAATATGCGACCGCCCTGAAGTTAGGAACCACCGGACTGGTACTGCAACTGATTGAGGAGGGACATGCACCTCAAGAATTGGAAATCGATGAACCGGTAGAAGCGCTCCAGGAGATTTCGCAGGACCAAGAGCGACAGTGGTTGGTTCAACTCCGTTCGCAGAAGACGATGTCGGCTCTTGACATTCAAGAACAACTTCTTGATGCGGCGATGCAGTATTGTAAAGGGCAGGACGAGGAAACAGATTGGGTGCTAACTCAATGGGAAGCCCTGATTGGAGACTTGCGCGGGGATTATCAGAAGCTTGTGGGGCGTGTGGATTGGGCATCCAAGCTATGGCTGTTGGAATGCTTTCGAGAGGCCGAACGTCTGGACTGGCACGATCCTATGCTGAAGAGTCTGGATCTGGAGTATCATAACCTGAATCAAACAAAGGGACTGTTCTTTGGACTTCTGGAAGAGGGACGTGTCCCGCGAGTGACAACAGATACGTTGATCGGACTCGCCATGGACCAGGCACCTAAGAACACCAGGGCTTATGGACGGAGTGAACTCGTCAAACATCTGCTCGGTTCCTGGTCTGGGATCGATTCCGAGCAGTCTGCCGACGCAGAGCGATTGTTTCCTCCCTATGTCATCAATTGGTCGATCTTCCAAGTCCGCGGTCGGGCGCCGTTTCCCATGCCGGATCCGTTCAAAACCTATATTGAAGACGTTCGCACCCACCTTCAGAATGTGACCCCCTAGATCATTTAAGTTCAGAGGAGCGTGGTTCTTCTCAAGTAATGCAGGACAGGATGGTTCTCCCACGGGGCTACCTTCCACGGCAACTTCGCTAAATTCCTCTCCGCAAGAAATCTACGATCCGGTTCTCAGCCCAGTAGGAGTCTTCCCCGTTTCGGCTACGATGGAAAAATCCACAGTGCCCTCCGTAGCGAGGGGCCACCAGGACGATCTGTGGATGCCGCTGGATCTTCGTCTCCATGAACATTGAGTATGGAATGAACGGGTCATCCTGTGCGGTGACGATAAGGGTAGGAACGGCAATGGCGTCGAGCACGTGTCGCGCTCCGGCCCGATTGTAGTAGTCAGCGCCGTCTCGATAGCCGCCGTCCCTTGCGGTATAGCGGTCGTCAAATTCGCTGATGGTCGCGATCTGATCGAGTATCGAGAGGTCCCATTTACCTGGGAACAGAGCCGCTTTGCGGCGGAGCCGTGATTTCAATCTGGTCACAAAGTGGCGGTGATAAATCCAATTACGAGGCTCTTCCAGCGCACGGGCGCAGATTGTTGGATCAATGTTTGGACAGACGGCGGCGACTCCAGCGAGAGCCGGCGTGCTCCGTCCACTCTCACCGGCGGCCTTAAGAACCAGGTTCCCGCCCATGGAATACCCAATCAGCCAGATACGGTCGAGGCCATCATGGTGAATGAGCTCGTCGACGATCGCGCGATAGTCTCCGCTCAGGCCACTGTTATACAGCGTCGGGGAAAGGTGTTCGGTTCCACCGCATGTACGTTGATTCATGCGGATAATGTTGAATCCGATCCGATATGCCTTTGCGGCGATGCCTCGCATGTAGCGCGATTCGCTACAACCTTCGAGACCATGAACCAAGATCGCCGTAGGAGACTCGTGCCGATCCATTTGCCAGTGGCAGTACCCTTTCAATTGCGTATGCGGGGTGACGGTGAACAACCGTTCTTCCTCTGGCAATCCAGCCAGTGACGTATCTCTCGGCCAGTAACGAGGTACAAGGGTCATGAGATGCGCGTTGCGGAGAGGAAAGGGAGGGCAGAAGGATCCGGCCAGTTCTTTCATTGTGTAATTGATCAAGGGAGTCAGTATGCTAGTGTGTGGTCAATCACGGTAATGGTCTTGTGGGAGACATATCCGTTCCTTCCATTGAGCTGGTACAGGGAAGAGATCAAAAACATAGACATATTACTATTCTAAAGGAGGAAACATGCTGACGGCTATCGGGGATGTGATGAGGCGCTGTTATGAGCGAGGATGGATTACGACAAGAGACGGCAACATCAGTATGAAGAAGCGTGAAGGGAAGCACCTCTATATCACCCCGTCGGGTTGGAGGAAGACGATCGTTCATCCTGAACATGTGATAAGGCTTGAGATTGTGAGCAATCCAGCGACAGGCGTGAAGGTTCCCAAGGTGGGAGCCGAACAGAAACCATCAGGTGAATTGTGGATGCACTGGAACCTGCAGCGGGATTCAAAGAAAACAAGGACTGTTGTCCATGTGCATGCCACCCATGTCGTGGCGGCGATCTATGCCGGGATTGATCTACAGGCTATCAGCGAAGAATTCCCTGAAATCTCACGCTATACGAGAGTGGGACCTACCGTTCCGACTTTGCCGGCGTTGTCTCGTCAGTTGGCGGACGTCACAGCGGAGTGTTTGGGAGTTCGTGAAGATGGGACCCTCTCGTTCGATATCGTCGGACAGGCCAACCACGGAGTCTGTGCCATAGCCATGGATCCCTGGGCAGCCTACGAGCACATTGAGCGGCTCGATCATATCTGCGAGATTGTTTTGAAAAGCGGGGTTGGTGCGAGAAGAGGAGACTGAGAGTCCACTGCTATGGATCAACCCCACATGGATTGGCTTAGACCGAATTGGACATCAGGCGAGAGATTTTCGATAAGCTGGCTCCCCGGGCAGGACTCGAACCTGCGACCAGCCGGTTAACAGCCGGCTGCTCTACCAACTGAGCTACCGGGGAACAAAGGTTTATCCGAAAGAGGAGGTTATTCTAGCAAAACTGGTTGTGGAATAGGGAAGTTTTTAAATGTCGAAGTCGTCCGTTTCATCCTCGTCTGAAGTAGCGTCTGTGTTGCCTTTTGCCATTGAGGCGTAATGTTTCGCCCAGGTCAAATACAGGTTTCCACTGTCCCGCATTGTGTCGGCAGCTTTCATGAGCTTTTCTGCAAGCTCGGGGTCCTTGCCCGTTGCGTGGATGAACCCCGCTTGTCGTTCGATGGCGATGGGGTATTGGTTGATCAGGCCGGCAATATCAGCCAATAATTCCTCGAGGGTGTTATCTTCACTATCCATCTTGGAGCTCCCTTGGTTGCAATAAAAAGCCCCATAGCGCCATCGCTATGGGGCTTTTTGAACTTGCAGTGCGACTGGCTAGCCCTGATAGGCCTGCCCAAGCGCAGCCGATTCACCCTTCTTGGTCATTAGTTGTCCCGTCGCGCTGACAGCCTGCATGGTGATGGCAAAGTGTTTAGCTGCGTCGCAGACGATCACACAGAGCTCGCAGCCCTTGCAGCGATCGATCGTGACTTCCGCTACCATCTTGCTGGTGTTCAAGTCCAGGCAGTTCGCCTCCGGGCAATACATGATGCAGAGACGGCACCCCTTTTTGGCGGTGCACTTTTCATCGATGACTTGCGCAACATTATACATGCAACGTAATTCCTTCTTTAAGCAGCGACAGCTGGATTTCCAACTCGCAGTTCAACCTTGTTCTTGTCGGCCCACTCGCTGGCAATTTCGTACGCAGCTTTCACGGTAGCCAAATTCTTGGCCAACAGCATTTCCTTCTTGGCAAATTTCTTCTTGATGGCCTCGTCGAGAGATGCCGTTCCGCCGGAAGCCACGAACTTTTTCCCAAAGCGTTCTTGGAGCGCCCCATCGAGAGCTTCCATCGAAACGCATTTGGTGATGCCTGACACGGAGCCGATCATGGCCATATTGGTCGATAACTCAGTCCCAGCCACTTCAATAGCCAACTCGGTTCCCGCGATGTAAAACACGGCGACATTCAAGTCCTTGAGCCGATCCACGTCCTCATCAGACAATAGAGGCTGGGCGGAGTTGATGATGACTACCCCACCTTCCTTTACGCCGGAGTAAAAAGGCATGGTGTAACTCTTCCCCATCGTGATGACTTGGGGATGAAAGACTTGAATGACATCGGGAAACACTAACTCGCCTCGGTCGTAGATTCGTTCAATGCCGATGCGACAATAGCTTTCTGCCGGTGCCATACGCTTCTCCGCCCCGAAGAATGGGTTGGAGATAGAAAACTTGCCGTCGCGGTTGGCAGCCATGGCCAAGACGTGCGCAGCAGTGACTGCGCCTTGTCCGCCCAAGCCTGACATCCGGATATTCAATCGTCTTTTAATCATGTCGAGCCTCCGGTCTACCTATGCTGATGCTTGGCCTGCCAGTTGCTTGGCGGCGGCTTTCCGTTCCTTGTCCTTTGCTGACAACTCGGCCAGCAATTGCTTGGCTGGTTCGCTGACATATTCCTTATAGGCGAACCGTTCGGTCGGCTTTTCCGAATCTCGCATTTCTTGGAGACCTTCCATGCTGTTCTTGCCGATTTCCAAGATGCAGGGCGTGTACAACTGCAAATAGGTCGGACCGATCTCGCGGGCGATATGGACCGCGTTTCGGATGACCTTTTCGACCAAGGATGGTTTGCTGACCGTGCAGTTCACAACGTAGTGGCAGCCGGACTCGCGGGCGATTTCAGGCAGCCGCACCTTGTCGAACAACTTTCCGACCGGCGCCATCTTCGCCACAAACCCCTTCTGCATGAGTCCACTTTCCTGACCACCGGTGTTGGCATAGAGCTCATTATCGAAGCAAATCGTGGTAAATTTTTCCTGTCGGAACCATGCCTGGAGTGTCATATCGAGCCCGATATCGACAGTTGCACCGTCTCCAGCGAGCACGACGACGTCCTTCACCCGGTCCGGGAATCGGACGCTAAGGGCACGCTTAAGACCTGAAGCGACTGCGTTCTGGTTGCCGAATAACGAATGGATGTTATGGACGGCAACCATTGGGAACACCAGGCTGGTACAACCAGTTGAGCCGACCATAACTGTGTCTTCCGGATTTGGAAGTGAAGCGAGAATGTAGCGGAAGGCCATAGACTCCGGGCAGCCAGCGCAAAGCGAGTGTTGCTCGATGAGCTCTTTCGATGTTCCAATGTCTTTCCAGCCACGATCTTCCTTGCCATACGTGGAGCTCTTCACAAGATCCTGATAGTCGGATGGCATGATATCGTACAGATCTTCAGATATTTGAATACGCTCTTTGCTCATATATTGCCTCCTCAAATTCGCTCAGCCAGTGAGCGAACGGGTTGGAAGTAAGTTCGGCTCAGCTTCCTCGGCCGGCCATGACGAAAGATTTCTTCATGCCCAAGGCCGTCTTAATCTCATTGACGATGATTTCCGGGGGCATCGTCATGCCACCACAAACATGCGGACCAGCATGAACGCGGTGGTGATTGGGAATGGTGGCTTTGATTTCTTTGGCCAACCATCCGGTGACATTAAACTCTGGTACGAAGATATGCTTTGCGTTCTTGGTGGCCTCTCGAATTTCTTCTTCCGGCCATGGGCGCAGAGTTTTCACCTTCACGAGGCCGCAGCGGACGCCTTCATCCTCCAGCAAGCGGATTGCTTCACGACCCTGAGAAACAGCCGTTCCAGACGCAACGATCATGATATCCGCGTCGGTGTTCTCGGCATCGATTAGGCCGTTCAGCCAATGGATTGAATGTTTCCGGGAACGTTCCACTGCGGCCCAGATTTCCTGTTGCCAGCTGGCATGAGTGGCATAACTGATGTAGTTACTCTTCATCACGAAGGGATCGCGCATCATGCGGACCGGCGGACATTCCATGTCCATGCAGGGAACGGGCGAACGATAGGGATCGTAGGGTGGTAAGCACATGTCGGCCGGTGTCAGGTTTACGACGTCTTTTGTGTGTGTGACGAAGAATCCATCGCAGCAGAGGGCGAGCGGTAGGTGCACGTCAGGCTCTTCCGATACCATGTAGCCTTTGAGAATCCAATCGAAGAAGTCCTGTGCCGTTTCCGCATGCCACACCAACATCCCGGTGTTCAGCAAATAGGCAATTTCCAATGTGTCAGGTTGAATCGAGAGGGGTGAGTTGATACCTCGGCAGGTCACGATCATCTGAATCGGGAGCCTGGAACCTGCCCACATCGGGAAGTTTTCCATGGCGCGCATCGTGCCCGGCCCGGCCGTCGTGGTGAATACACGTGCTCCTCCGAAGGCAGCACCGGCACATTGCGACATGACGGCGAATTCGCTTTCACCACGGAAATAGTCACCGATATAGCCTTCGGCAAACAATTCGCCGATCAGTGCGGCCGCTTCGCTCTGGGGCGTGATCGGATACGCGATCATGACGTCGCAACTGGCCCGGCGGATCGCCTCCTTGATGACCTCAGAACCGGTGAAAAAGGACGGGGTTCTGGGGGCTTCGTTCAGCAACTTCCAGGCATCAGTGTACGTTTGACCTTTTTTATTTTGCGTTCCAATGATGGATTTAGTTTCAGCCATGGACCAGCCTCCTTTCAAACATGTGGGAAGCGAACGTACTAGTTCGAAGCCCCACTCTTAGCCGTCGACGACCGCAGTTGGACCGTCCCCTTCAATCGCTTAACGGTTTCGGCCAATCGCATGATCTTCTCGACAGATGCGTCACGGAATGACAGCATGGCATCTTCGTGACCGGCCTGTGCACACATGGCGATAGTATAGCAGGAGGTTCCTCCGCGAATAATCTTGAGCGAGAGATTGGCTTGGTGACAATGCACACCGATAAACATGCAGCAGTCGATCTTGTTATGCCAGATGGTCAAATTCGGGTGATTTGGGTTGATCTCTACTTCCGGATTGATTTTCGGATATTTGGGTCGGTAATCAGGCATAGGAATCAGCATCGGCTTCTGACCAGCCTGAGCACATTCCTTTAACGTGTTGAAAAGATGCCGGACGGCTGTCGCTTTCTTTGCGGCCTTCTCATTCCAAGCCCAGAGTACGAGCGGACCGGGGAAGATGGTCGGAACCTTGGCCATCAAGAACTGACGGGCCGCTTCCTCATAGGCCTTGTCCTCTGACACAATCACGCCGTTAATGTGTGCTTCCCCTGGATTCGGCAACCGAATCCCCATGCTTGCGGCGGCTGGTGGGAGAAAGTGTTCTGGTCCTGGCAGCACGCGATAGTCACTCATCACAGTATCCTACGCTCCGAGAAAATTGAGGTTAATGAAAACACAATCGTTCTCAGCACTTTAAGGTGTTTCCCTGTTGTTCCGCAACATCTCAGAAGGCCCACCTTGAGGAGCTTTCGGGCCAAGATTTGCAGAGAGCTTAGGTCCTTTGTCCCTGCCCTGCAGTTGTCACGCAGGCGAGGTCTGGTTAACAAAGCCCTCCGCATTATAGGTATCGCACTTTTGGATTGTCAAATCACTGTCTGAATCTCTGACGAAGGATTGCCTACCGCAACGGTCGGCAAGAAATTGAAAACGAGTCTCGATGAATCGTGGTGAGAAACAGATCAGGGCAGTTGTTCGCAGGCCTCTGCCGAACCGAGTATGCAAGCATGCTCGTAATCGTCTTTTGCCAATCGTCCTTGGAGTTGGTCTTGGTACAGTTTAGCTCGAGCCAGGAGGGCAGGTCTGTCCGCCGGGTCGGCTCGCAGGATCGTGCTGAGGTCGTCGATGGCCAGCATCGGTTGCTTCAACGTCTTGTAGATCTCGCTTCTCAAAAAATAGGCTTCCTTTTGGTAAGACAGCCAACTGTCCGAGATCGAGGGCGGCAAACACTTTGTCAAGGTTGTAAGGGCGGAGTTCCACTGTTTCAGCTCGATGAGCTTGCGGGCCTCAGCGGTGTATAGGGTAATGAGGCGGTGGCGGGCGAGGTCGAAGAAAGGATTCATTTCTAGGGCTTGTTCGAAAAAGCGAGCTGCTTGTTCAGAACGATCGAGCCATGTGTTAACGTCGCCTTGCCCAAGAAGTACCCATGTGTTGTGGGGATCCATGAGTAGGGCGCGGTCGAAATCCATTCGTGCATTATCGACGTATTCGGAGTATTCGATGGGTCTGGATCGATTCGCGTATGCGGCGGATGCGAGTCTGAGGTTGGTCTGACCGCGTATGATCAGAGGTTCGATGGAATGGGGGTCGAGTACAGCAGCCTGTGAGACCAAGTCAAGTTTCTTGGGAAGATGGTGGGTTGACAGTGCTTTTTGGACTAACTGCCGAGCTTGTTCGCGTGCACTATGCGTGCGACTGACCGGCTCAATATACAGTGTTGGTACCCCAGGACGACGGGACCTTAGCTCATCAAGTTGATTCTTGAGCTCCGCATTTTCCTTTTGGAGACGGCGAAAGTGATCGGCCAGTCGTTGCTCAGCTTGCCATCTCTGGATGGCAACCTGGAGATGGTCTAGGTCGACAACTGCACGAATACGGACATAGAAACTTGGTCGATCGTCTAAAAAGGAACGGCGTGCTTCCAAGATTTCTGTTCTGGTGATCGCGGCCGCAATGGTTCGTACCTCCAGCGAACTTGTTTGGGTGCTTGTGCCCAGCTCGGATCGTTCTAGATCGTGGAACGTTGATTCGATGTATAGTCCGGCCTCCTCAACCGCTCTCCGTTGCGCTCGTTGGAGTACCCGTTCTTCGGCGATGGCCAGTGTGTCACCATCCCCCATCACGTAGCTCCCCTCGGCTACGACCGTGGTTTGAGAGGCGTTGATGGGAGAAGCAAATCCAAGGAGTAAGGCAGGAAAGCCGACTAAGGTGCCTAGCAAAACAGGCCTCAGGTTCATGGGTAAACTATACCGCTCGGTTGCGGGTTGGACAATGTTGGGAGAGGGAGGTAGCTGAGGGAGCCTTCTGACGCGGGTGCAGAGACGCGTTCAGGGGGTTACGGAGCTTTTGGTAAAACCTGCTTAAATGGGTGGACTTCAATTCGCTCGAAGACGCCATGAACCGTATATGGATCATGACGGGCGAAATCCTCTGCTTCTTCCTGCGTTTCGAACTCCAGCACCAGCAAACTTCCAGCTTTGTCGGTAAGAGGGCCGGCAAGGACGACTCGTCCCTGCCTATCTAGTGGCTCAAGATTACTTAAATGAGCCGACCGATGAATCTTCCTCTTGGCCTCCCCCTCGGGGCCGTCATAGCCGATGATAACAAACTTCATGTTTTAGATGGTGTTAATCAGGTTGCGTGGTTATGTGTTCAGATCGCCCATAGCAATAGACGTGGCTAGGTAGGCTCTTCTTCGATCGGGCAACGATCTTTATAGCCAGTTGTGACTTCGTGCCACCAGCGAACTTCGCTCTCGCCAAGTTTCCAGCAGAGGTATACGACGCGGCCATTGCGAACATGAGGAAAATCACACAGTCCAAGGTCAATATCCTTCACGACGACGCCTAGCTCATGGATCGCGTGAAGGTTGGTGCTGATGTCTTGGAGGCTTTTCACATAACGTGCACCAACCGCTGTCCCACCTCCTAGGGGGGCATTCGCCGAAGCCTTACCTACTTCCTCTCGCGTGTTTATCAGTATGGCCTTACATCTCTGGACTGTCGACAAGTGGGACTGCAGCTGTGGGATGAGCTGGTTAGCTTCGAACAGGGAGAAGACGCGGTCTGGACTGGTTTCGTTTTCGTCGCGTGCCATTGGGGTATCGCTGATACTTGCCAGTTGTCTAACACACTTCAGCTTCGCGGAACAACACGGGGGATATTGAAATTCGTCACATGCCTGATGCGATCACGTCAAAATCAAGTTGCCAGTTGACAATCAGATAGTGCCTGGGTATCATCACCTCCAGCGTTACAGGGGCTCTTAGGGCAAGCTGATTCTCTCCATCTGAAGAATTCAACTTCGGAACCTACTCTCGACCCAAATCTTGTAGCAGTGAGAATGAGGTTGAAGTTAGTTAGCCATCCAAAGGCTTTCCTGGGGCCGTAGACATCGCAAGAGTTAGAGACCGTATCATTTTTCTACATAAAACAAATAGCGAACTTCCATAAGCTTTTCCAACCCAACGGACCAGGACCTAAGCTCATCACCAACGGTAAAATCACGTTTTGCAATGGTCACTCAGTCCGAGCGAATTATTTCTAAACGGAAGCCGAGCCAAGGCTCGAGAGGAGTCGTATGTCAGTAGCTAAGGGGGAAGTAATGCATCTCGCAGAATTAAAGCAGAAATCCATTGCAGACCTGAATGATGTAGCTCGGGAATTGAAGATAGAAGGAGCCGCCAATTTACGCAAGCAAGAGCTTATCTTTGCGATCCTCCAAGCCCAGACCGAGAAAAACGGATCGGTGTATGGGGAGGGCGTACTTGAAACTCTTCCTGATGGATTCGGCTTCCTCCGCGCGCCGGACTCCAATTATCTGCCGGGTCCTGACGACATCTACATCTCTCCCTCACAGATTCGGCGATTTAATCTTCGCACGGGCGACATCGTGTCTGGCCAAATCCGGCCTCCTAAAGAAAGTGAGCGGTATTTTGCGCTGCTCAAGGTCGAAAAAGTTAATTACGAAGATCCTGAGGTGGCTCGGGACAAGATTCTATTCGACAACCTCACTCCGTTGTATCCCGAAGAGCGGCTTAATCTGGAGTTTGACCGCGAGGAATATTGCACCCGTGTGATGGACTTGACCACGCCAATCGGCAAAGGCCAACGGGGGTTGATCGTCGCAGCTCCTCGTACCGGGAAAACGATGCTGTTGCAGGCGATTGCCAGAGCTATCCTGAAAAATCATCAAGAGGTGACGCTGATCGTGTTGCTCATTGATGAACGTCCGGAAGAAGTCACCGATTGGCAGCGACAGGTGAAGGCGGAGGTGATCAGTTCCACCTTTGATGAACCGGCTCAACGGCATGCCCAGGTCGCTGAAATGGTGCTTGAGAAGGCCAAGCGGCTAGTCGAACACAAAAAGGACGTCGTTATCCTGCTAGACAGCATCACCCGCTTGGCTCGCGCCTATAACACCATTGCACCACCAAGCGGGAAGGTGCTCTCGGGGGGGCTTGATTCCAACGCCTTGCAGCGGCCGAAACGCTTCTTCGGCGCGGCTCGAAATATTGAAAATGGCGGAAGCTTGACCATTATGGCGACCGCATTGGTAGATACCGGCAGTCGAATGGACGATGTGATTTTCGAAGAATTCAAGGGAACCGGGAATATGGAGGTTCACCTGGATCGTCGTCTCGCTGATAAGCGTCTCTTCCCGGCCATCGATATCAGCCAGTCCGGGACGAGAAAAGAAGAATTGCTGGTGGATAAAGATCGGCTTAACAAAATGTGGATCCTCCGCAAGGTCCTCAGCCCCTTGGGCACCATGGAGGCGATGGAATTCCTTATGGACAAGATCAGCGGCACCAAAAATAATCAAGAGTTCCTGCAATCGATGAATCGGTAGAGGCGCTTGTATCTTGTGAGCCCATCAGATAAAGTGTCGCCCCTTAGGGAGTGGGCGAAATCGATTCTCATTCTATTCGGCAAGGAGTCGTAGGTATGCAGAAGGGTATACATCCAGTCTATCGGGAAGCCACTGTTCATTGCGCGTGCGGGAATTCATTCAAGACTCGGACGACCATCGGCAATATCAGCGTGGATATCTGTTCGAATTGTCATCCATTCTTTACGGGGACCCAGAAGATCGTCGACACAGAGGGGCGTGTCGAACGGTTTAAAAAGAAGTACGCGAAGAAGGGCAAGTAGCGCACCGCAAGGGCCTAGAAGAGACCCTGCTTCGTGTTTGAAGCAGGGTCTCTTTTTTTATGACCGTTCCCGAGGTGAAAGGTGACCGCGTGGAAGTCGTGTTGCTGAAAAAGTGGGAGAGTCTCACCTCAAGGTTTCATGAGTTGACCGATCAGCTCATGGATCCGTCCGTCATCAGCCAACCGAACTTGTTGCACAAGCTGAGTAAGGAGCGCATCGACCTGGAACCGGCTGCGAAATTGTTTGAACAGTATGACGATTATGTGAAACAGCTGCAGGAGACAAGGCAAATTCTCGCCGACCCCTCAGCCGGGAGTGAGCTGCACAAGTTGGCGGCAGAAGAAGAGCGCGACTTGGAGCGGCGACAAGCGGAAGTCGAGGAGCGCGTCAGAGAGTTTTTGATCCCCAAAGACCCGCGAGACGAAAAAAGCTTGGTGCTCGAAATCCGAGCCGGGACCGGTGGGGACGAAGCAGGGCTGTTTGCCGGAGAACTCTTTCGGTTGTACGGGAAGTACGCGGAAAAAAAAGGGCTTAAAATCGATACAGTGGAAGCGTCCGAAACGGGCATTGGGGGTTATAAAAACATCGTCGCATTAATTGAGGGCAAGGGAGCCTACGGTCATTTTAAGTACGAGGCGGGTGTGCATCGAGTCCAGCGGGTTCCTGTTACCGAGGCAAGTGGTCGCGTTCACACCTCTACGGTCACGGTGGCGGTCATGCCGGAAGTCGACGAAGTGGACGTCCACATCGATTCAAAGGACTTACGGATCGACACATTTTGCTCGTCCGGCGCCGGCGGGCAGAGCGTGAACACCACCTATTCGGCCGTTCGCATCACGCATCTTCCGACCGGTGTGGTGGTGACCTGTCAGGATGAGCGGTCTCAGTTGAAGAACCGGACGAAAGCCATGCGGACCTTGCGTGCCAGGATTGTGGAGGCAGAACGGGAAAAGCAAGAGGCAGAGATTGCTCAGAATAGGAAGTCCCAGGTGGGGAGCGGGGAGCGGAGCGAGAAAATTCGGACCTATAATTTTCCGCAAAACCGTGTGACGGATCACCGCGTCGGCGTGACCCTCCACAAGCTAGAATTAGTCATGGAAGGTGACCTGGATGAAATCGTCCAGGCTTTGAAAGCTCAACAGCAGCAGGCAGAAACAGCGAAGGTGTAGCCACTGATGACAGTCATCCTGGAAGATCCGAAAACCGTCGGTGAACTCGTCGCCTGGGCGCGCCGGTCCTTGGATGCGGCTGGAACGGAAAATGTGGCTCAAGAGGCCTTATGGCTGTTGGCCGCTGCTCTTGAGGTGGAGCATCATGTGTTGGCCAGCCGAATGGAGCAACCAGTGAGCGTTGAGCAGCTGGGACGTGCGAAAACTTTGGTATCGAGGCGGTTGGCGCGAGAGCCATTGCAGTACATTTTGGGGACCCAGGAGTTTTGCGGACTCGACTTTGGTGTGAACGCCTCCGTGTTAATCCCTCGACCGGAGACAGAACTATTGGTCCATGCAGTTCTCAAGGAGGGAGGGCCGGCAGCAGGTGCGACGCTGGTCGATGTAGGAACTGGGTCTGGGTGCATCGCCGTGACACTTGCCACCATCCTCGAGGGCGTTCGAATTCTCGCGGTAGACTGTTCTGCCGACGCGCTGGAGACCGCAAAAAGCAATGCCATGAAACATGGAGTGCGGGAAAAAATCGAGTGGCTCAAGGGAGATCTCTTAGATCCTCTGCGTGATCAAAACTTGATTGGAACCGTTGATGTCATTGTCTCGAATCCTCCCTATATCGCTGAAGGAGAATGGGATCAACTCCAGCCCGAGGTACGAAAATTTGAACCGCGCTTAGCCCTGGTTGCCCGGCAGAAGGGGACTGAGTTCCATGAACGGTTGTTCCGTGACTGCAAGGAGTTCTTGGCGCCTGATGGGCTGCTGGTGATGGAAATGGGTCAAGGCCAGCTTCCACTCGTACAACAGGCAGCAGGTCAGGTCGGCGGCTACACAGGCCTGCAAACCGTTAAAGACGAGGCCGGTATCGAACGTGTCATGATCGCCAGGCGTGCAGGTTCGGTATCCAGACATGGATGAGATCCTTATCAATGGCGGAAAGCGGTTGTGCGGAGAAGTCCGCATCAGCGGTGCCAAGAATTCGGCGCTTCCCATCCTAGCCTCGACCATTCTCGGGAGTGGGGAATGTGTCATCACGAATGTTCCACGGGTCGTTGATGTCTTAACGATGGGAAAGCTCCTGGGAATTCTGGGAGCCAAGGTGTCGCATGAAGGCAATCGCGCGGTCATCCAAACTGGCACGATTGAATGTACCGAAGCCCCCTACGATCTGGTCAAGACCATGCGGGCATCCGTGTTAGTGCTGGGGCCATTGCTGGCCCGCTGGGGCGAAGCCAAGGTTTCTCTTCCCGGCGGTTGTGCGATCGGCTCCCGGCCCGTCAATCTTCATCTGGCCGGGTTGGCCAAGCTGGGAGCCGAAATCGCTATAGACCATGGCTATATCACAGCCAAGGCGACTAGGCTCAGAGGTGGACGCATTTACTGTGACACGCCAACAGTCACCGGGACAGAAAATCTCATGATGGCCGCCTCACTTGCCGAAGGGACCACGGTGCTGGAAAATGCGGCCAAAGAGCCAGAGATCCTGGACCTGGCCGATTTCCTTGTCAAGCGTGGTGCCAGAATTCATGGGGCAGGAACGGATGTCATTACGGTTGAGGGGGTGCGAGAACTGCATGGCGGAGACCACGAAGTGATCCCGGATCGCATCGAGGCAGGTACCTATCTGGCGGCGGCTGCGATCACGCGGGGGGATGTGACGGTAACTCACTGCCGACCGAGCCACCTTGAAGCGGTACTGGTGAAAATGTGCGAGGCAGGTGCCGAGATTCAGGAGGAGAAAGACGCGGTGCACCTCACCATGCCCAATGGCTTGCGAGGGACGGACGTGCGGACCTTGCCGTTCCCTGGATTTCCAACCGACATGCAAGCCCAAATGGCTGCCTTGATGAGTCTCGCCGAAGGCACCAGCGTGGTCACTGAAACAGTTTTTGAAAGTCGGTTCATGCATGTGGAAGAATTACGCCGGATGGGAGCCAATATCCGCGTGGAAGGCAATCGGCTCGTGGTGACCGGATGTAAGAAGCTCACCGGGGCTCCGGTCATGGCCTCCGATCTGCGCGCGAGCGCCGGCCTGATCGTCGCAGGGTTGGCGGCAGAGGGGGCCACTCAAGTCCAGCGTGTCTATCATCTTGATCGAGGCTATGAGCGGATTGAAGAAAAACTCGGGGCGCTAGGGGCCTCTATTCAGCGTCAACCAGCCGGAGCCGTTCATTAGGACCATCCCATGTTGACGATTGCGCTCTCCAAAGGAAAGCTCATCGACGCCGCACTCGAACTGTTCCGGAGGGCCGGCTATAGAATTACCGGACTCTCGGGGGAGAGCCGACGGCTGATCTTCGTCAGTCGCGAGAATGAGATGACCTTCCTCATCGTTCGCCCCAGCGATGTCCCGACCTATGTGGAGTATGGCGGGGCAGATGCCGGCATCGTCGGGAAAGATGTCTTGATGGAGCAGGAAAGTGATGTATACGAACCATTGGATTTAGGGTTTGGAGCGTGTAGAATCTCGGTCGCCGCGCGCCAGGGCGAGGACTCGAATGATCGTCTGTCCTCAAAGGTCCGGATCGCGACAAAATACCCTCGGATCACGGAACGGTATTTTAATAAGCGCGGAATCCCGGTCGAGATCATCAAGCTGTATGGCTCGATCGAGTTGGCGCCGGTCGTGGGACTGGCAGATCGGATTGTGGACTTGGTCGAAACCGGCGGGACGCTTAGGGCCCATGACCTCGTCGAAGTGGAAGTAGTTGCTCAGTCCTCGGCACGGCTCATCGTCAACCGGGCGAGCTTTCGCCTGAAGCAGGAACCGCTGATGGCCTTGATTCGGAAGCTTCGAAGTGCGGTGAGGAGTCAAGGTATTGAATCCGGCAATGGCCGTCCGCTGACGGCCGGGAGCCGCAAGAAGAGAGTCGCTCGTTGATGAAAGTTATCACACAAGCAGATCGCAGCTTTCTCCCATCCTTGAAAAAAGCCGCGCTTCGAGGGCGCACGACCGGGGCTGCGGTGGAAAAAACCGTGCGGACGATCCTGCAGGCCGTGGAGCGCGGGGGCGATAAAGCGGTTCTGCGCTACACCAAGCAGTTCGACAAGATCGCGCTGAAACCTGAAGCCTTGCGCGTGACGGCCGAAGAGATCAAGAACGCCTATTTTCACATCAGAAAAGACGAAGGCGATGCGCTGCGACTCGCCGCTCAACGGATTACTTCGTTTCATGAACGGCAACGGACCAAAACCTGGATGTATCAGGACGGAGATGTTACGTTAGGGCAGGTGGTGGGACCTGTCGACGCGGTCGGGGTCTATGTCCCCGGAGGGAAAGCCGTCTACCCCTCATCCGTGCTGATGTGTGCGATTCCTGCCAAGGTGGCGGGTGTTTCTCGAATCGTGATGGTCACGCCACCTCAGAAGGATGGAATCAACCCCTATCTACTCGTTGCGGCTGATATTGCCGGTGTTACGGAGATCTATCG
>JAOUHJ010000085.1 GCA_029865225.1 Nitrospira sp. | reverse complement strand
TCGAGGATGTGATCATCGGGTTCAAACAGTCGCGCCGCTTTGCCATTCTCTTGGTTGAGCAGGGGCTCCACTTCGCCGCCCGCCTCGCGGAAAAGTATGTGGTCATGGCCAAGGGCGCCGTCATGGCCCAGGGCAAGAGCACCGACCTCAATGCCGACATGGTCCGGCAACATTTGACGGTGTAAGGGGAGTTACAAGATAGAGGTTTCTAAGCGACAACTCCACGATCTGTTTCTTGAACGGCTCCATTCATGTAGTGATCCATACTGTGGTGGAGAAGAACATTATCATCATCATGATCGAGCCGCACTAGTGCTATATGCACGAAGCTGAATTGTTGACATTGCTCGGAGTCGGTTTCCTTCTTGGGCTACGACATGCCTTGGATGCCGATCATCTCGCGGCGGTTTCGACGGTGCTTGCTGAGAGGCCTTCACTGTTCGCGTCGGGAGCCGTCGGATTCTGGTGGGGAATTGGACATACCTTGACGTTGTTCCTCGTGGGAGCGGTTGTTCTTGCCTTGGGACTGCATATTCCTGCGGAATTTGAAATGATTGCTGAATCAGGGGTAGCTTTGTTACTCATCGTCCTTGGCGGCATGCTCGCGAGAAAGCTGTATCGCGAACGGTGGCATGTGCACAGCCATCGTCATGATGGTGAGCACCATGTTCACTTCCATAGCCATCAACGACAGGAAACCCATCATCATCGCCATTGGATGGCGGACTCGATCCGCCCACTCTGCATCGGCATGGCGCATGGATTGGCTGGATCGGCAGCATTGATGCTGATGATTCTGGCAACGACGAGCGATGTGAGCTCAGGCCTCTTGTCGATTCTCATCTTCGGCGTCGGGTCGATCATTGGCATGATGATGATTGGTTTGACGATCAGTGTTCCGGTTATCTTCTCGCGTTCGTTTAATCAACGACTGTTTATCGGCGTGCAGGGCTTGGCCAGCCTCGCTAGCGTTTCGGTGGGTGTGTGGATGTTGGCCAAGTTAATGGTGTCGATTGGAGAACATTGAAAAGCGAGCCTGCTCGATATCGGATCAGCACAACGGAGAGGAGAGGTCTGTTGTCGGCTCCTGTCTCCTGGCCTATTCGGAGTTCTGGAATGGATTCTCCTGTTGCTGATCGATCAGGTAGACGGGCATCGCCATTCTGCAGTAGAAGGCCTTGGCTGATATGCAAATCCTATATCCTCACCAGTTCTATTGTTCTTGGGAAGTAGGGCAGGGTTGCTGCCTTAGGGAGGAGGACTCATGCATTTGACCCCGAGAGAGCAGGAAAAACTCTTGATTTACGTCGCAGGGCAGCTGGCTGCAGACCGAAAAAAACGAGGTCTAAAGCTGAATCATCCTGAGGCCGTGGCGTACCTGACAGCCGCAGTGCTCGAAGGAATTCGTGACGGGAAATCTGTGGCCGAACTCATGACCTACGGCACCACGCTCCTGACACGTAAGGACGTCATGCCCGGCGTACCGGAAATGATTCACGAATTTCAGGTCGAGGGGACATTCCCTGATGGGACCAAGCTGGTAACTGTTCACAATCCAATTCGATAGGCAGGGGTGTAAGCCGTATCACTCATCTCATTTCCCTGCAGGAGGAAACTTATGCCGAAGAAGACCAAGCGAGCTCCGGCGCAGAGAAAGAAATCCCTCCAACGAACAAAAGGTTCTTTAGCGGCAGCAATCAAGAGCGAGTTGGCTAAACCGGTAATACCGGGTGAGATGTTCGTTGCTTCTGGAGATGTGGAAGCGTTCAAGGGACGCGAAACGAAAGAGGTTCTGGTTAAGAATGTGGCTGATCGCCCTATCCAGGTCGGCTCCCACTGTCATTTTTTTGAGGCCAATCATGCGCTCTTGTTCGATCGCGAAGCGGCGTTCGGGTTTCGGCTCTGTATCCCTGCCGGCACGGCCGTACGCTTTGAGCCAGGAGAAGAAAAGCGTGTCACAATTGTGGCCGTGGCAGGGAGTCGAATCGCATACGGTATCAATGGGTTGACGGAGGGATCGCTCGATGACTCTCAAGTCAAGGGTAAGGCTCTCGCGCTCGCAGCTGAACGTGGATTTTCCGTGAAAGGAGGGGGCAAGTGAAGATTCCAAGAAAACAATATGCATCCCTCTACGGCCCTACAACGGGGGATCGTGTTCGGCTCGCTGACACAGCATTGATCATTGAAGTGGAGAAGGATTTTACGGTCTACGGTGATGAGGCCGTCTTTGGTGGCGGCAAAGTCATTCGAGACGGCATGGGGCAATCGACCCGGGCCACGAATGCAAACGGCGCGCTCGATACCGTTATCACGAATGCCCTCATCTTGGATTACAGCGGGATTATTAAGGCGGATATCGGGATTAAGGACGGACGGATTGTCGGAATCGGCAAGGCAGGTAACTCCGATCTCATGCCGAATGTCACGCAGGGAATGGAGATCGGCGCAGGAACGGAAGTAATCGCCGGAGAAGGACACATCGTGACAGCCGGCGGCATCGATAGCCATATCCACTTCATCTGCCCGCAACAGTATTGGGACGCGCTCTCGTCCGGCATTACGACCATGATAGGGGGTGGCACCGGCCCTGCCACGGGAACTAATGCCACGACTTGCACACCAGGGCCATGGAATATCTCCCGGATGTTGGAAGCCTCGGACGGCATTCCTATCAATCTTGGTTTTCTTGGTAAAGGCAACTCCTCCCATCCCGATGGGTTGAACGAGCAGGTGGAGGCAGGTGCCATCGGTCTCAAACTGCATGAAGATTGGGGGACAACACCGGCTGCGATCGACACCTGCCTGAGCGTCGCAGAACGCTATGACGTGCAGGTCGCGATCCATACCGATACCTTGAATGAAGCCGGTTTCGTCGAAGACACTATCAGGGCGTTCAAGGGGAGGACGATTCACACCTTCCATACCGAGGGTGCTGGCGGTGGACATGCTCCGGATATCATCAAAGTCTGTGGAGAACCGAACGTGCTTCCATCGTCCACAAATCCCACCATGCCGTTTACGGCCAATACGATGGATGAGCATCTCGACATGTTGATGGTGTGTCACCATCTGAATCCGAGGATTCCCGAAGATGTGGCGTTCGCGGAGTCTCGTATCCGTCGTGAAACCATTGCAGCAGAAGATATTCTGCACGATCTCGGGGCAATCAGCATCATGTCATCGGATTCGCAGGCCATGGGGCGAATCGGTGAAGTGATCATTCGAACCTGGCAGAATGCGCATAAGATGAAGGTTCAGCGAGGGCATTTGTCACCGGCCGGCGTGCAGGATTCGACGCAGAACGACAATTTCAGAGCCAAGCGCTATGTGGCCAAGTACACGATCAACCCAGCGATCACCCACGGTATCGCACACGAGGTTGGTTCCGTGGAGGTCGGGAAGTTTGCAGATCTGGTGCTCTGGAAACCCGCATTCTTCGGTGTCAAGCCGGAGATGGTGCTGAAGGGGGGGTTCATCGCCCAGGCCCAGATGGGTGACCCGAACGCTTCCATCCCGACTCCGGAGCCCATCGTGAGCCGTCCCATGTTTGGGGCTTTCGGAAGGGCGTTGACCAGCACCAGCTTGACGTTCTTATCCCAGGCTGGGCTGGATCGGGAAATTCCAAAGAAGCTTGGTTTACAGAAGCGGGTGGCTGCGGTGAAGAATTGTCGGAGCGTGAAGAAGCGAGATCTGAAGCTGAACGACTATCTGCCGAAAATTGAGGTCGATCCGGAGACCTATATTGTGACGGCAGACGGTGTGCGGCTCACCTGCGAGCCAGCGGTTGTGTTGCCGATGGCTCAGCGGTACTTCCTGTTTTGACCAATAGAACAGCCGGTTTGGCTATGGGTCGCAGAACGCTGCGAACGTAGCCGGCCGGCTGACTATGTCTGGATGTCTCACATGAACACACCGGCATTACTTGAAGGGCTGCGCTTTGTCGATACGTTCTTCCCTTCCGGTGGCTATGCATTTTCTTCCGGGTTGGAAGCCGCCGTGCAAGGCGGTGCCGTCAAAAACTCGGATCAGTTTGCACGATACATTGAGGATTTGCTGCGAGGTGGCATGAGCCGCCGAGAAGTCCTAGCGACCAAGATAGCCAATGCAGCTGGGGCTGAAGGAGTAAATTCGGCAGCTCTTGAGGTCGATCGAAGGCTCGATGCGACAAAGCTGAGTCGTGAGTCGCGGATGGCGAGCCGTCAGATGGGGCGGCAGGTGATCAGAGTTGCGGCCGATCAAATCAAAGCGAAACCGGTTCTCAGTGTGTATCGTGAGGAGGTGGAATCAGATCGAGCTCCTGGTCACCTGGCGGTGACGTTTGGTCTCACTCTGGGAGCGTGCGGCTGGAGTCCGGAAGAAACAGCGGCTGCCTTCCTGTACCAAACGGCCGTCGGTTTTGTCTCAGCGGCCATGCGACTGAGTCCGATAGGCCAACATGAGGGGCAGCGCATCCTGGGCGAATGGCTGCCCTTGATCGAGCGCATCAGCCGAGAGGTCACTTCAGACACAGTGATGAGCTCGTGGTCGCCTATTCAAGATATTTACGCCATGCGTCATGGTTCTCTGGAGTGGAGGCTCTTTAGATCCTAACTGGAATTCCGGGAACATCATTTCTGATATGGAAAGGAAAAGAAGGGCGGCTGATAGCGTTTGGCTTTAAGCTACCTACTCTTTGAATGAACATGCATGACCTGAATCGTGAACACAGTCACAATTGGACTCCGACGCAAGCGAGAAAAAAAGGCATTCCGGTCATTGGTGTTGGAGGACCCGTCGGGTCAGGTAAGACGGCGCTCGTAGAAGCGTTGTGTCAGCGGTTGCGCGATCGCTACAGTTTGGCCGCAGTGACGAACGACATTTTCACCAAAATCGATGCGGAAATTCTCACTAAGCGGGCGGCGTTACCGGTCGATCGGATTCTGGGTGTCGAGACCGGCGGGTGTCCGCATACGGCCATCCGGGAAGATGCTTCGCATAACCAAGAGGCCATCGATGATCTGCTCCGTCGCCACCCGGATGTCGAATTGGTCTTCCTGGAAAGCGGAGGAGACAACCTTGCCGCGACATTCAGCCCGGAGCTGGTGGACTATGTGATCTACGTAATCGATGTTGCGGGAGGCGATAAGATCCCTCGAAAAGGCGGACCCGGTATTACGCGCTCGGATTTTTTGGTCATCAATAAGATGGATCTGGCTCCCTATGTCCGTGCTGACTTGTCAGTGATGGATCGGGACACTCGTCGCATGCGGGGCGATCTCCCGTTTGCATTCACTAATCTCCTAACCGGTGAAGGGCTTGATTGCGTGGTAGCCTGGGTAGAGCAACACATGCCTCAACGAACCAGACGCTCTTGACCGCCTCGCCGGCTCGCGTGACAAGAAAAAGAAAAATCTCTCCGGTGCTCTCGACCGAATCTGTCGGGCGAGTCGGTGAGCTCCGGCTCGAGTATGCTAAGCGTGACCACCAGACAGTCATCACTCGTTCATACTGCACGACTCCCTGGCACCTGCTTCCACCGATTTATCTCGATGAAACGGGATCGGCCTACACGCTGTTGGTCAATCCCTCAGGCGGTTTGGTTGGGGGCGACGGTCTCTCCATAGACATGAACCTGGATCGAGATGCCCATGTCCTTATCTCATCGCCTTCTGCCAACCGTGTCTATCGATCAGAAGGGAAACTGTCCGAACAGATCATCACTCTCACGGTAGGGCCTGGGGCAATTCTGGAATGGTTGCCGGAGCACACCATTCCTTTTGCCGGATCGCGATTTCGTCAATCGATTCATGCGACACTTGCATCGGGTGCCACCATTGTCTTGTGGGATGCTCTTGCCTCGGGACGGATGGCTCGAGATGAACGATGGGCCTTCACCGACCTCGAGAACGAAATCCACATCACAACGGCATCGGGTGAAGCGCTTGTCGAGCGCTATGCCTTGGAGCCCGCATCAGATCTCGGATGTGTTGGGCTTGTCGAGGAGTGGGACTATGTCGCCTCCTTCTATATCGTGAACGATGCAGTGTCACCTGAGATTTGGGCAGAGCTTGAATCGAAGTGTGCCGCTATGTTAGAGAATCTGCCTGGCCAGGTCCTGGGTGGAGTTTCGACGCCGCCGGTCCCAGGTCTGGCAATCAAATTACTCGCCCGGACCGCCCCTGACCTCACCCATATGCTGGATTTACTATGGGCAAAGGTCCGTGAAGCTCTATGGAATCTCCCTCCCGTCTCATTGCGAAAGTATTAGGACGAGCAGTTCCGCTGCGCATCCTACCCAGCGTTCCAGCTATGAGTGAAAACCTACAGGTTGGAGACTTTCGCTTGCCCGGGGGATGCCGTGCGGAGCGACCAGGCGAGCCCGACCAGCGAAAGAGAGAAGATCAACCATTTCGATGGATCGAAGTTATACCAGCGTGGGCCATTTCGATAATCGCTCTGATAGGTATGGTGATAGTTGTGATATCCCTCGCCGAACGTCAGAAGCGAAACGACCCAACTATCTCGGCTGGAATCTGATTGGCTATGCGGTTGATTCCCCCAGAGATGGCAGACGGAATTGATACAGAAGGTCGAGTTCAGAACGGCAAATGTTCGGCCCACACCTGCCAACATGAAACAGCCCAAGCCTTCCAGTAGGCCACCATGTAAGGAGCCTATGACGAACGGCAGCGCGAGCCCGGACAACACGATCGCGGTGTAGTTGCGATACTGCCACATGATGACGGGATCTTGTCGGAGCCGCGTCGCGTATCTCTCGTCCACATGCCGCTGGTCGGAGAACAGCCATCCACAGTGGCTATGCCAGAAACCGAGTCGCGCGTTGTATGGATCAGCGTCTTGATCACAGTTGGCGTGGTGTCGAATGTGGTCCGCTCCCCACTTGAGGGCGGAATTCTGCAGCGCCCATCCACCGGCGATCAGGAATGCAGCCTTGACCCAGTCTGGGCAGGCGAAACTTCGATGGGAGATCAGGCGATGGTACCCTACCGTAATTCCGAGTCCGGTCATCATGTACAGTAGTCCGAACATCGTCCAGTCTAGCCAGGTATAGCCGACCAGAAGGCCATATGCCGGTACTCCGATCACTGCGCTGAGCGTCACCAGGCCAAACAAGAGCTTCGTAACATAGACCGGGTAGGTCCGTTTGAGCCTAATGCCAGATTCTGAAATAGCTGACTCTGCGGGTGTTTGCATACGAGCCCTCATGAAGATGAGGGGGTATCTATTCCTGTTAATTTATACTGAAGCTCTCGAAGATACCCTGATTCAAGAACTGAGCGATCAACCGACCCAACTGTACCAGGACGAAGGGGAAATAGCTACCGCAGAGAAGACTCGGCGGCCTCTTGTTTAACGTTGACAGCGGACGGTATTATTTCATATACATATTTGGTCCACATGAGCTGGACCAAGCATGTCGATCCCAATATCAGAGGGAGAAGAATGATGCTTCCCCGCCGAGAGGGAAGGCGGATGGAGCAAGTTGGAGCCCTGATTTAGGTAGTCTTTTACAAGGAGGCAGACCAATGAAGAGTGCGTTGTCAATGGTATTTGGCGTGGCCGCCGTAGCGTTGGTTGCGGCGCCCCTCACCTCGTACGCGGGCGGAGCAATCACCGGCAAGGTGACCTATTCCGGTAAGGCGGAGCAGAAAGAGTTTCTTTTTTCAAAGTTCCCGAACCCTAATTTCTGCGTCAAGATCGCCGACAAGGGCAAAGTCGATGGGGACAAGCGGTTTCTGAAGCAGATCGAAGTTGCAAAAGACGGCGGCCTGAAGGGGGCCGTTGTTGCGGTGGTGGATATCGAAGATAAGGCCTTTATGGATGGTTATGCCGGTACGGAAGTCAAGGCGGAATTTTGCGATTTCCAGCCGTTCAGCGGTGTGGTCGTCAATAAGCGGCCATTTAAGGTTGAAAATACGGATGCCGATCCGGATGATCCCAAGTCAGTGGCTGGTGTCCTCCACAACCCGCATAGCTTCTCGGTGAAGGGCAACAGTTCAGCAACGGTATTCAATATCGGCCTTGCGAAGAAGGGCGACACCTTGGAGAAGCCGGTTGTGTTCCGAGGCGGTGCGGAAAAGACCGGGTATTTCCGTTTACAGTGCGACCAGCATGAGTTCATGCAATCCTTCTTCCTCCCCGTCACCAACGCCCACTATGCGGTGGCGAAAGATGATGGATCGTTCGAGATCAAGGATGTTCCTGCCGGGAAGCACAAGGTTGTGGTCTGGCATCCGTTTGCAGGAAAAGGTAACCGGGTTGAATTCGATGTCGATGTGACGGATGGGGGAACTGCTAACCTCAAGGCTGAGGTCAAGTAAGCCGCAGTTTTCAATCCATGGTCCGTAAACGAAGGGCAGCGGATTAAACCGCTGCCCTTCGTGTTTTCCGTGTAAATCCAACCGGTTCGTTGTCTTGCCTTTCCGTTTCCCCAGTGGGTAATATGCCAATTTTTGAAGAGTAAGGCCAAAGGGATTGGTGTGTCACGACAACTCTCGCTCGCGGAGGTTTTCCAGCTTGGGTACTACTGGGAAACCAAAATTCTACTCACGGCTGTGAAGCTAGACGTGTTTTCTGCCGTCGATACGAGGCCGAAATCTGCTCAGGAGCTCGCAGAGCGGGTTGGCGCGGATGCCTCGATGCTTGGTATTCTCTTGAATGCGCTCGTGGCGATGAAGCTGCTGACAAAAGACGGTGAGTTGTTCGGCAATTCGTCGACGGCGCTGACACATCTTGTTCGGCATTCGACTCAATATGTGGGGCACCTCCTGCTCCTGCATGATGCGGAGTGGAACAACTGGGGACGATTGGAGGAGACGATTCGTACGGGGCGTCGAATGGTCGATCGGCATGTCTTTGAGACCGACCCGGAGCTGGGAAGCAACGTGCTGGCGGTCCTCAACCGCATCGGCCAGCAAAGTGGGCCGGATTTAGCTAGGCGCTTGAACCTGATGGGGAAGGAACGAATCTTGGATCTGGGGGGCGGGGCTGGAACCAACACCATTGCCTTTTGCCACGTCTATCCGGAATTGGTTGCCACCGTGTTCGACCTACCAGCCACGCTCAGGTTGACTGAAAAAACGGTGAAGGAAGCCGGATTAGAATCAAGAATTCGTTTGTTGTCTGGGGATTTCAACTCAGATCCTCTCGGTGGTCCCTACGATCTCGTCCTCATGTCCGACATCTTGCACTATCAAACATTCCAGATGAACCGGCAGGTGGTTGGAAAAGTCTTCGCCTCTCTCGCGTCCGGTGGCCGATTGGTGATCAAGGACCGGTTTTTGGAGGAATCTGGTGCCGGTCCTGCGTGGACCACCGCCTTCGCTGTTCACATACTCGTGAATACCCAGCATGGCGGTTGTTATCGGGCGAGTGATGCAATGCAATGGATGACTGATGCGGGATTTGTCTCCGTTACGGAGCTGGAAAAAACGGCTGTGGTGCAAGGCGTGAAACCATAACCTGCTATTTCCACGGGGGATTCGAAAGAGTGCGCGTTTCCCACCTAAGCTGGTGAACAGGCGTGGACGGATGGCTGAGAGAATGGGTGAACAGTCGTAATGGATTGGTTACGGGAACCGGGGTTTTTGGGGACCCATGCAACGACCGGGGCGGATTTAAGTCAGCTGATGGCGACGCTGTTTACCGGGCTCTTCATCGTGGGATGGTTTCAAGCTCGAAGACGACATGCCGATGCGCACCATTGGCTGATGCTGGGCGGTATGATTTCCATGCTCAGCTTCTTTATTGCCTATTACCTGTTTCGGCAACTTGGCGTCCTGGCGGTTGAGGGGAAGGAAGGATTCGGTGGATCCCAGTCACTCTATGATTATGTCTTCATTCCCGTCCTGACCCTCCATATTATTCTCGTCATCATCGGTCTGATCATGGCGGTCTATATGATCGTGTTGGGTTTTCGTTCCCAGCAGTTCATTCAGGGTGTTCGGTCTCTTCGAGAATCCCCGTTGCTCACGACGTGGAAGAAAGTGAGCCTGATTTTCGGTGCGATTGCTGCGGTGGTGCTAGGGCTCTTTTATTCGCGTGTTGCCATGGCTGGGTTTTCAATGCGAAAGCTCGAAGTGTATCTGGTCTTTCTTCTCTTGGTCGCGTTTGTCTTTGCGATCGAGATGACCATTCAACGGATTTGGCCTGATGGGGCAAAGCGACATCGGGCGCTTGGTCGGTTCACGATGATCATTTATTGCGTGTTGTTCGTCACGGGAAGCTTTACCTACACGATGCTGTATATCCTCTACCCTGGGAAGATTGGGTAGCCTGTTGTTATGCTGACGTGCGGCTGTGGTCGTTGGATGCACACCGAGGGGATCGAAGAGCGGATCAATACCGATGGTGCGCCTCAATGGTTCATCCGATCGGAATGCCGAGGTTGTGGATTGAAGGTCGGTATCGATGTGCCGGAAGGGCAGCCACAGCAGCTCGTCGATCGATTGCTATGGACCGATGAGGCTCTACATAGACTGGAGCGGATGCCACCGTATCTGGCCGTGTTGGTTCGGGAAGAAGTGGAACAAGATATCCGCCGTCACGGTCAGCGCGTCGTGACGTATGATGCGCTGCTGCGCCCCCGAACCGGGGAGCGTATTGAATGGGATCCAGAGGCGGAACGGCGGTTGGAACGAGTGCCGGCTCCGGTTCGCGCCATGGCGCGGATCGAGCTTGAGCGGACCGCGGCGGATCGAAGCCTCTCCCGAGTCACGGTCTCTCTGATGGAAGAGGTTAAGGCTAAATATTTTGGAATGGGAGCCCAGAAAGCTTAGGGCAACGGCGGAACGACGATGCTACACAGAATGGCATTACGAGTGCTTCCGAGTTTGACGCTGGCGGTGACGGAGGATGCCGTCCGTCGGCAAAAACGGATCGTGATGTTCGTGCCTGGTCTGGTCGCCTTCGGGGTGTATCGGTTGGCGAAACACCTCGTGCCGATCACCGAACCGTTAGTCTTGCTGGCGGTCAGCAGTCTCGTAGCCATGGTGACGGCGCTCTTGGCCTATCGAGTTGGGCGCGCCGCATCCTGGTCCTCCATTGCCAGTCAAGACGGTCTACGTCTCCTCGGCTGGGTGGTCGGTTGGATCGGTGCGGTGTATGGTATTCAACTGTCTCTGTTGGTGCTGAGCCTCTTGTGGATTATGCATTACAGCTATCTTCAGCATCCTGATGGGCCGGCGATGATGGCGATCATTATTTCCTGCACATCCGTCGCGCGTGATGCGTTTGAGATCGGCCATGTGCGTAAGCTTGCGGTACTAGGACGTCCGTTTTTGACGTTCCCGGACGGGGAGCAGCTTCGTTTGCTGGTACAACGCCGGACATCGCAGCTGGGGGCCTGGGCTGTGGCGGGCATGGGGATTGGTGCGATTGCGTCGTTATCTGGGGCGGCGATCGACGATGCGCACAACGCCGCATTGGTGCAGCTACTGGGCATAACGGTGTTGGCTGGAGGGCTTGCGCTCTGTGCCTATTTGGGCGGGCTCAATCCCTCGGGCTCCTGGATGCAGACATTCCGTCAGACGACACCGGCTGAATTGCTCAAATACTGGTGGTGGCCTGGGATGGCATTTGCGTCGACCTACTACCTCGTGGCCATGGGACTCGTATTGTTTGTGGCCAGGGAGCCAGCAATTACGCCGGGTGTAGCCGTTGTGATGGGTGCCTTTGTGGCGGCGATGATGGCGGGGTACGGGTACTATCTGGGCTATCGCCGTTACGTGGAAAATGAACAGGCTCCACAACTATCAAGCGGTTTGTTGCGCTGCCCGTTCGTGATGGGGATTCTTGGCAAACAGGTCAGTGCCCCCAAAAACCTTGGAGTGGAATTGGCCTTTGAGAAGAACGGAACAAAGGGGTGAGGGGTATGGGGCGAGCAGTTCAGGTCATACGTTCCATGTTTAACGTTGCGATCTGTATCGTTGTATTGGCGATCGCCATGGGATCTGCGTGGAACGGCCCTGATCCATCTTTCGCCGAATCTGCGGTGGATGTGTATTTTGGGACGGAAGGCACTCCACAAGGACCTCCGGCGCCGGCTCCTCAAGAGACGGTCTACCCACAGATCAGTTCGTTGGATAGTCGACAGCTCATATGGTTTATCACTCAGCAACATACATATTTTGGTGGGTTTGTTCTGGCGCTTCCGTTGTTTTGTGCGCTGATCGAGTTCCTTGGATTAACGACGAAGAAGCCGGCTTTGGCGCTCCGATACGACGGCCTGGCTCGGGATCTTGCCAAGGTAGCCGTGCTGGCATTATCCGTGACCGCACTGATCGGCAGTCTGATGCTCACCCTATTTATCATGCTCTACCCCAGTTTCATGAATTACATGGGTGGGACATTCAAGTCGTTCATGCCGCTGTATGCCGCGGTGTTTGTCGGAGAGACAATTCTACTGATCGTCTACTACTACAGCTGGAATCGGATGGCTGAGCGAGGGGTGAAGTGGATCCACGCGGCGATCGGCATTCTGACGAACATCGTCGGCACCGCGCTCCTGATGCTGGCGAATTCCTGGTCATCCTTCATGATGTCGCCGGCAGGAGTGGATGAACAGGGGCGGTTTTTGGGAAACATCTGGCATCTCTTGCATTCGGCCCTCTGGAATCCGCTGAACGTGCATCGCTTTCTGGCCGACATCATGTCCGGCGGAGCCGTGGTGCTGGCCTACGCCTGTTATCGGTTTTTTACCAGCAAGACCGACGAAGAGCGGGCCTACTTCGATTGGGTAGGCTATGTCTTCCTGTTTGTCACCGTGTGTGCGCTTCTTCCTATGCCGATTGCCGGGTATTGGCTGATGAAGTCCGTGTTCGTGTTTCGTCAGACCATGGGTGTCACGATGATGGGCGGGTTGCTCACGTGGCTATTCGTGGTGCAGGCGCTCCTTATCGGGGTCCTGTTTCTGGGGATCAACTATTACCTATGGCAAAGCATGGCAAGGATCAAAGGAGGCGATCGCTATCAACCCTATTATCAACTCTTGTTGAGCGTCCTCATGCTGGCGCTGTTCATTTGGTTGACCCCGCACACCATGTTGATGTCTGCCAGCGAGGTCAAAGCCATGGGGGGTGCTCAGCATCCCGTGATCGGCAACTACGGCGTGATGTCGGCCAAGAACGGCGCCGTCAATATCATGATTCTCGTCACCGCGCTGAGCTTCTTGTACTATCGCCGCGCCAATCGAACGATGACTATTTCATGGATCCGGGCCGGAAACACGTTGATCACGGTGCTCTATGTCATCGGCGCGTTGAATGTGATCTGGCTGTCTATCTATGGATTTTACTTGCCGGCAAAGGTCCGTGTCGGCCTCTCGGCTCCGCAAGCGTTTACGACCTTGACGGTGATTGTGGTTGGGGTGGTGGTCAACCGCTTGATGCTTCGAGGTGCGGTGATCCATGGACCGATCCAGTGGGGGAGGATTCCACTGCGTGGCATGGTCGGATTATTTGGTCTCGCTGCATCCTTCAGCTGGGTCATGGGTTTGATGGGGTACATTCGTTCGTCAGGACGGTTATCCTGGCATGTCAGTGAACTGATGGCCGATGTGTCACCATGGGCGTTTACTCCAGACCTTCAGTACGCCACGAAAATGGTGACCTTGAATATGGTGGTGTTCTGGGCGGCCGTGCTCGTCTTGTTCTGGATGTGTCAGCGGGGGCAACAGCCTGCGATGGGCGAGGAATTCCGAGAGGAGCAGGCCCCGCTGCTCTCACCGGTTTCGTCGCACGAAACGTAAGAAAGGGAATGACGTCTATGGGTAGTCGTGTATCGGTATCTGTCGCAATTGCTCTTGGGATCATCACAGCGGTAGGGGCGTGGCAGGACTCTGTCGCGGCAGAAGGACAGGTGTTGGTATTGGAAGACTTCCAAGCGAAGGAGCCCGATGGATTTCCTTCCCAGTGGGATCACGAAAATCAGCGAAGTCAATCGAAAGGGCGTGAGGCCTATAAGGTGCAATCGGAGAACGGGGCGAACTTCTTGTCGGCGAAGGACGCTGGCCAGCGGATTAAGAAAAAGAAAATCGATTGGGACCCTAAAGCCTATCCCGTCTTGACTTGGCGATGGCGGCTCAATAAGGCCGTCGATGGAGCGGAACCGCTTGCCGCCGTCTATGCTTCACTGGATACCGATCTGCTCTTTATCCCAGTCTTTACGAAGTATGTCTGGAGCGGGTCCAAGCCAGAGGGCACGTTTACGGAAGGCGGCATGTTCAGTGGTTCGGAAATCGTCGTGCAAAGCGGGACAAGAGATATCGGACAGTGGTTTGAAGAACGGATTAATGTGTACGAAGACTTCAAGCGGATCCACGAGCATGAACCGGCCGCGAAGGCATGGGGCATCTCGATCGTTGCGGCCCCCGGTGTCGAGATTGATTTTGGCCCGCTGATTGCCGTTTCGGCTCACTAAGATCGGGACGTTCAGTTGCCCTGATGGCTTGAACCATGGTGACGAAGGGAAAGATACTTGACATTACGCTCGGGATGGCCGTGATGGGTACCGTCGGTATGCTGATCGGCCAAACTATGGGTGGTGGGCTGATGCCCCTGGCTCTCACCATCGGAGTTCTGCTCGGAGGCGTGATCGGCTTTCTTGGCGGCCGCAGATTTCTCATCAGTATCCTTGTCGGGACCTTGTTCGGAGGCCTATTAGCCTGGTTGATGGCGGGGGTTGATCGTATCTGGGTTGGTGCAGGGGCGGGAGCTGCAATGGGGGGCTTTCTTGGGGTTCAGATTTCAATGTTGCTTGATGTGCGCGCTGCGAGGAAGGCTGCAGCTGAACAGGCTGGGCCCTCGACATCTTCATAGATTATGACGGTAGGGTTGTAGAGGTATTTGTGGAAAATAAAGGTGTGCTTATCGGGTCTATTATTTTCGTGTTCGCATCGTTTTTTCTGATGATCGGCCTGTTGGGATATGAGTCCTATAAGGCAAAAAAAATGAAAGAGCTCGCGGCATCGGTGAAGTCGGAAGATCGACCGACGGCAACCAGCCTACCGGCGCAAGACTTCTCGATGTATAAGACGAGGATAGGAGATGAAGGGCGGGAAATGGTCCAGATTCCAGAGGGTCCATTTACGATGGGGAGCAATGATGGCGACCCCGACGAAGCGCCCGAGCATCAAGTCTACTTGAAGGGATTTTATCTTGACCGGAAGGAAGTCACGCAAGAAGAATACATGCGTTTTGCAAAGATGACGAAGCGAGGCAAGCCTAGAATCGAGGTATTTGAAGACGATCAGTCGAAGGTGTTGAAGCCGGAATTTTCGGCCATGAGCGTCTCATGGGACGATGCGGTCGCCTACTGTAAGTGGGCGGGGAAACGGCTCCCTACCGAGGCGGAATGGGAGAAGGCCGGACGTGGAGAGAGTAAGAGAAAATATCCGTGGGGAGACACGTTCGTCACCAATGCGGCCAACGTAGATGGTAGCGAAGACGGCTATAAATATTTGGCGCCACCTGGGTCGTTCGAGGCGGGCCGCAGTCCCTATGGTCTCTACGATATGACGGGTAATGTTGCCGAGTGGGTTGAGGATTCCTACGATGAGCAATACTATAAGAAATCACCTTTTCGTGATCCGAAGGGGCCAGACAACGCGGACCTCAAAGTCGTGCGCGGCGGTTCGTGGAGGGAGACGGAGCACAATGCGCGGTTATCCAAGCGATTTGCTGCCAAGCATTGGCGCGCAGACGTGACGATCGGTGTTCGATGTGCAAGTGATCTGGAATAGGTGGGCAGGGATGCTCTGTTCGAGGCACGATGTTAGAAGCTAAGTTTAAGCTGGTATTTCTCTTTGTGGTGCTGGTATGTGCCGCCATGCCGATCGTTGCGATCATGCGCGGTACGACCTTGACCCCATATGAGAAGTCAGCGTCAGAAAGTTCCGGTGAGGTCGAGCCAGAGATAGACGCTGCTTCTGGGGAGGAGCCCATTCAGGAAGAGATGGTTGCTATTTCAGCTGGACCGTTCATTCGAGGAACGAATGACGGTGGATTCGACGAACAACCGCAGCGCACCATTTTTCTTGATGCCTTTTCCATCGATCGGTACGAGGTGACGAATCACCAGTATCAACAATTTGTGACGGCCACAGGTCATCGAAAGCCGGGGCTGCCTTCGCGCTATGCGAAGAGTGGGAGTAAGGTGCGGGGTGTCAATCAACCGGTCGTGTATGTCTCGTGGGAAGATGCGTCGGAATACTGCCGCTGGAGGGGAAAACGGCTCCCGACCGAAGCAGAGTGGGAAAAGGCGATGCGAGGAGCGGACGGTAGGCTGTGGCCATGGGGGAATAGTGAGCAGCCTGATGGGGCCAATTGGGCCCGAGTGCAAGATGGCCATGAGGTCTCAGCGCGCGTAGGGACCTTTGTGACCGATAAGAGTCCGTATGGAGTTATGGACGGGGCCGGTAATGTTATCGAATGGGTGGCCGATTGGTACAACGAGACCTACTATAAGGATTCGCCGGAACGAAATCCGACGAGTCCCGAGCATGGGACCTATCGTGTGCTTAGGGGTGGAGGCTATACGACTACCGGATTGGATATCCGGATTACCAGTAGAAGTAAGATGATGCCTGATTTTAGAGATGAAACCATCGGGTTTCGATGTGCGAGTTCGAAAGGAAAAAGGTCTGGAGGCGGAGAGGAAAACACGTGAAGAAATTACAGAAAGTCAAAGTAGTAGAGGATCAAAAACACGGCCAAAATGATGTTGACAACCATACCAGCCAAAACTATAATGTCGAACACTTTTGAGTTTTTTGTCACAGTTTCTCCTGTTGTTTCGTACGTAAGCGACGGAATCAGATAACATTAGGCCTGGGTACCTGTCAAGAAAACACAATAATTCTGAACTGCCCACCAAACATATTGATCTGGAGTGAAAACTATAATGGCAACACCGGCAACATCTACACCTGACAGTGACATCAAGGTAAAAATTGGCAAGATGATTTTCTATATCACATGTGCTGTTGGTCTATGGTTCTTCTACTGGTTTGCTGGCATTCAGTGTCCT
>JAOUHJ010000084.1 GCA_029865225.1 Nitrospira sp. | reverse complement strand
GACCCGGCGTATCCAGAAATGCGATTTGTGCCCCCTCAACATGCACGAGCCCCATAATTCTGGTCCTCGTGGTTTGAGGCTTACTCGACACGATCGATATTTTCTCACCCAACAAATGATTGAGCAGAGTCGACTTCCCCACATTGGACCGTCCGATGATGCCTACTGTTCCGAACTTCATGGTTTTGACAAAGGCCTCGATTTCTTCTCTGAACCTGGCACCAACTGATACACCGTCTCTCCCTTCCGCACATACCCCAATTGCTCCCGAGCCAGCTGCTCAATCTTGGCCGGGTCGTGCTGCAAACGATTAATATCACTCTGCAGCTCGACGTTTTCTCTACGCAAGGTCGACAGTTCTTGCTCCAAACTCCTCGCCTGTTCGCGCATGGATAAGTACCGCGTGAGGCCCATTTCTCCTGAAAACAACGCCACCAACAGCCAGACGCAACCGGCAACACCGCCCACCTGCGCGATGGTAACGACGCGACGCTGCCACTCCAGCCATTGACGGCCACGATTCCGCTTGATGGTCATCTGGTCATCTACCGATTGGGAAGCACCTATGCTCTGACAGGCACGGCCTCTCGCCCGCGATAAAGAGCGGCTGATCCAAGCTCCTCTTCGATTCGAAGCAACTGGTTATACTTTGCCACACGATCCGTTCGAGATAAGGATCCCGTCTTAATCAATCCGCTGTTCGTCGCGACGGCAATGTCCGCGATCGTCGTATCTTCCGTTTCACCAGACCGGTGTGAAATGATCGCCGTGTACCCCGACCGTTTGGCAAGCTCAATAGCATCCAAGGTTTCGGTCAGCGTTCCGATCTGATTGAGCTTGATCAAAATAGAATTTCCGATGCCTCCCTTAATGCCTTTTGAAAAAATCTCTACGTTAGTCACAAAGATGTCGTCACCGACCAGCTGTACCCGCTTGCCCAACTTCTCAGTGAGCATCTTCCATCCCTTCCAATCCAGTTCGCTTAAACCATCCTCAATCGAGAGGATCGGATAGCGATCCAGCAACGTACTGTAATAGCTGATCATTTCGTCCGACGAACGTTCCGAGTTCTTCTCTGCTTCGAGGACATACCGCCCCTTGTCATAGAACTCGCTCGCTGCGCAATCCAATGCGAGAGCAATGTCACGACCTGGCTTATAACCAGCCTCTTCGATCGCCTGAGAGATCAAACTCAGCGCTTCTTCATTGGACTGGAGATCCGGGGCAAATCCACCCTCGTCTCCGACAGCCGTGTTGAGCCCTTTCTTCTTTAAGAGGGCCTTCAGCGAGTGAAAGACCTCGGTCGCCATGCGAAGCGCATCGCTAAATCGACTCGCCCCCACGGGCATGATCATAAACTCTTGGAGATCCAACCGATTGTCGGCATGGGCTCCACCGTTGATGATATTCATCAGCGGGACCGGAAGCACTCGCGCATTGGTCCCACCTAAGTAGCGATACAGCGGCTGCCCTGTCTCATTCGCCGAGGCTTTTGCCACAGCCAACGATACCCCCAAAATCGCATTCGCTCCCAGTTTCCCCTTTGTCTTCGTTCCATCCAGCGCAATCATGGCCCGATCGATAGCGGCTTGATCAACCGCTTCTTTCCCCAGCAGTTCCGGCGCAATGACTTTGCTGATATTGGCCACCGCCTTAGAAACGCCCTTCCCCATCCAACGCTTTTTGTCACCATCACGGAGCTCAATCGCTTCCTTTTCACCAGTTGAAGCACCGGACGGCACGGCGGCTCGCCCCTTCGCGCCGCTTTCAAGCGTGACCTCCGCTTCAATGGTTGGATTACCCCGCGAATCGATGATTTGTCTGCCTTTGATTTCTCTGATTACGCTCATGCCGCTAATCCCTCTCTTGTTAGGCGCTCAGCTTCTTCTTCAGTAGCTCGTTAACCTTCCCTGGATTCGCCTTTCCTCCACTCGCCTTCATCACCTGTCCAACTAGAAAACCCAAGACTTGTTGCTTGCCAGCTTTGAACTGCGCGACCTGTTCCGGACTATTGCCTAGCACCTCATCGATGACCTTTTCGAGAGTTCCTTCATCAGAGACCTGTTTCAATCCTTCAGCCTCAATGATCTCAGAAGCTGTTTTCCCAGTCCCAACCATCTTCTCTAAAACGGCTTTGTATATCGGCCCGCTAATTTCTCCTTTTATTTTCCTAGCCACTAACTCCATGAGATTAGCTGAAGCGACCCAAAGAGGACCGGGAACAGGACCCGTCCCAGGCGTTGTCGCTAACGTCAGGTTCGGAGCATACGTCATCTTATTCAGTTGCCCTTGGAAATCGACTGTTATACAGTTTGCGAGTTCCTTTCCTACCTCTAGCTTGGTCAACCCGAACCGACCCATTTCGGCCGCAGCACTCTCAAAATATTCGAGAACATTCTTATCGGATGCCAACACCCCGCATATATACTCCGAAAGCCCATAATCACTTTGGAGCCTCTTTCTTCTGACCGCCGGCAGTTCCGGCAAACTGCTGCGGAATCCCTCAATCCAGTCCGATTCCAACTTCAGCGGCACCAAGTCTGGGTCAGGGAAATACCGATAGTCATGGGCTTCTTCCTTGGATCGCATGACCGCGGTTTCACCGCGCTCAATATTCCATAACCTGGTTTCCTGGTAGATTTTCCCACCATCACGTAAGACCTTGGTCTGCCGTTTGATCTCATACTCCACCGCATCCTTCACATACTTGAAGGAATTGATGTTCTTCAGTTCGACCTTTGTGCCAAACTCCTTTTGTCCAACTGGACGAAGCGATAAGTTGGGCTCGCACCGGAAATTCCCCTCTTCCATATTGCCGTCGCAGACCTCAAGGTACATCAAGATATCTCGCAACCCCTTGAGGTACGACACCACTTCGTCGGCCGACTGCATATCGGGCTCTGTCACGATCTCCAACAATGGGGTGCCGGCACGATTCAAATCCACTCTGCTCCCTCCAGCACCCGTTTCATGCACATTTTTCCCGGCATCCTCCTCGAGATGGGCCCGGCGGATGCGAACTCGCTTTGTCCCTTCGGCACCAACAATTTCAATCCAACCATGTTGGCAGATGGGGGACTCGTACTGGGAGATTTGGTACCCCTTTGGCAAATCAGGATAGAAGTAGTTTTTCCTGGCGAACTGATTGTTCGGGGTAATCGTGCAGTTCAACGCCAGCCCTGCTCGAACTGCCATTTCCACTGCCATTCGATTGATGACCGGCAGACTCCCGGGTAAACCGAGACACACCGGGCATGTCTGACTGTTGGCCGACAAGCCGAACGTCGTAGCGCACCCACAGAACATTTTGGACTTAGTCCGCAGCTGTGCGTGCACCTCGACCCCGATAACCGTTTCGTAGGTCACCCTCGTTCTGCTCCTTCATCCTGGACACGTCCCCGCTCCCGCCTCATCGCCTCTCGCCCGGCATCGAATGCCTCCCGAAGGACTGATCGTTTCGTCTCAACGAAGTCTTTACCCTGATCTACAACGTCTTCAAACGCTTCACCGGCTCGACCAGCGAGGTCACGAAGATCATGCTCTGCACGGCGCGCATACCTCCGAAGCTGATCACGTGATTCATCCCCGGACTGCGGCGCCAACAACAATGCGGCCACCGCACCCATCGCCGCCCCGCTTAGAAATGCCAATAACACTGCCGCTGATGTTCCCCGATCATCCGCCATTGTGTGTCCCCCCTTTGTGATGTTTCATGCGTTCTCGCACGACGTGAGTTGCCGCCTTGAAACCTGCCACCATGCTCGCGACATTGTTTAAGAGCGTGCCGCTCGATCCACGAACGACATTATGCACCTGCTGGACCGATTCACCGACCTCGCCCACCGCATGCAGGAGAACCGCCGCGTGTTCGACACCCTCGCGTGCCTGATTCGTCACTTCATTGAGATTCTGGCTTACCGCACGCAATTCAGCCACAAGAGCCGGCATCTCCGCGTTCATCTTGGCCACCAGCTGTTCAGACTCAGCCACGGTTTTACGTACTTGCATCAAAACCGGTACGAGATACCCAACCAGCACGGCAAACACCACAGCCACAAGGAGTGCTGCGATTTCGACAATCGTCATAGTTGCCTACCCTCCTGGTTGGTTATTTCGTCCACCCTCGCCTCTCTCCATCCCCTTAGCCATTTTCGTGACTTGGCCTTACCGGAGAATCGGCTTCTGATGATACCATTGTGTAGATTGCTCATACGCATGTGCCGCCCGCAGCACGGTTTCCTCCTCGAATGCCCGTCCGATCAGTTGTAACCCGATCGGTAGTCCTGCCCTACTGAACCCGCAGGGTAGTGAAATCGCCGGCAGCCCTGCTAGATTGACGGAAATTGTGAAAATATCAGAGAGATACATCTGCAATGGATCTTCGCTCTTTTCTCCCAGCTTGAATGCCGGCGTTGGTGTTGTCGGGGTAACGATGACATCGACTTCTTTAAACGCGGCTTCAAAATCCTGACAGACTAACGTGCGGACGGCTTGGGCCTTCCCATAGTACGCATCGTAATACCCGGCACTGAGCACATAGGTTCCCAGCATAATCCGCCGCTTCACCTCCGGCCCAAACCCTTCCTGCCTCGTCTTGATGTACAGATCGAGCAGGTCTTTGGTTTCCTTCGCACGAAACCCGAATTTTACCCCGTCGAAACGGGCAAGATTGGAGCTGGCTTCCGCCGTGGCCACCACGTAGTAAACCGCCACGGCAGCATCAGTCCTTGGTAACCGAATCTCCTTCACCTCCGCACCAAGGTGGCTCAACTCCTCGATCGCAGACCGGACCGTACGATCGACCTCCGGATCAAGCCCTTCAGTGAAAAACTCCACCGGCACGCCGACTCTCAGGCGTTTGAGATCCCGCTTCTGGAGTGCCTTCAGATAGTCCGGCACAGGCCGATCAATCGACGTAGAATCCAGTGGATCATGCCCTGCGATGGCTCCGAGCAGAAATGCCGCGTCGGATACATTCTTCGTGATCGGTCCGATTTGATCCAACGAGGAGGCAAACGCCACCAACCCATATCGAGACACCAATCCATAGGTTGGTTTTAATCCTACGACCCCGCAGAAAGCTGCAGGCTGTCTAATGGAACCTCCGGTATCCGAACCAAGCGCGGCCACGCATTCCTCTGCCGCAACGGCCGCCGCGGATCCCCCACTTGATCCACCTGGGACGCACTGGAGATTCCAAGGATTCCGGCTAGGACCAAACGCAGAATTTTCCGTCGAGGATCCCATCGCAAACTCATCTAGATTCGTCTTTCCCAATAGCAGGTAGTCCTGTGCCCGTAACTTGCTGATGACCGTGGCGTCGTACGGCGGCACAAAGTTCTGCAGCATTCGAGAGCTGCACGTCGTGGGGACTCCGTCCGTGCAAATGTTGTCCTTGACGGCCAAAGGCATCCCGCTGAGCGGCATGGTCTTTCGCCAGCCCTTGAGCTTCCGATCTAAGGCCTCAGCTTGTTCACATGCGGCTTCCCGTGTTTGAGTCACAAAGGCCTTCACCTTCGGCTCTACCTGGCTGATACGAAGAGAATACGCCCGCACGATCTCCGTCGCCGTTACTTCTCCCGCCGCAAATTTTCTCTGAAGGTCAATGAGGGTTAGTTTATGAAGAGACATGAATCGCTCGTTCTCGATGCATACGGTGAGTGTGGGCAAGACGAACTGTCAAACACCTTGCCTGGTTCGGCCTATCAGTTCACGGTCACAATCCGGTTTCTCTCATTCACTCTGACGATTTTTGGTGCGTGTTTCTTAATTTCTTCTTCCCCATAATACTCGTAACAGAAGATGATGATTTGGTCTCCAACTGCTGCTTTCCTTGCCGTTGGTCCGTTAAGAATGATCTCTCCCTTTCCTCGTGCCCCGTTGATCGCATACGTCATAAAGCGCTCACCGTTATTCAAATTGGAGCAGACAATCGCTTCGTACGGAAGGATGCCCGCCGCTTCCATCAAATCTTGGTCGATCGTCAAGCTTCCTTCATATTCTAGATGCGCACCAGTAACAGTCGCACGGTGAATTTTTGAACGCAGCATTTGTCGAAACATCGATCCTTCTCGTCATTCGTCAAACTTCGCTTGGCCTTTCGAGACTTCCATTCAGAAGACAGTCGTTTGACGGTTAACGCTCCTCTAAAATTTTAGGTACAACGAACCCATCTGCCTCGCATTCCGGCGCATTCGCCAGAGCTTTACCCGAAGGCAGAGATGGACGTATGACATCTTCGCGAAAGACATTCACTTGCCCCATGACGGTGGCGGTCGGTTCGACTCCCGTCGTATCACATTGATTCAACTTGTCGACATGCGTAAGAATCTGACTCAGTTGCTTGGCAAAGGTGTCCTTCTCTGCAGACGTCACGGCCAATCGTGCCAATTGCGCCACCTTCTCAACGTCCTGTTGCGTGATCTCCATCGTCGGACTTCCTTACCTCAGCTCGCCCCTACTCGACCGTAACACTTTTCGCGAGGTTCCGCGGTTGATCCACATCCGCTCCTCGAAGCACCGCGATATGATAAGCCAAGAGCTGAAGCGGAATCGTAAACAGAATCGGCGAAATCAACGGATGGGTATCTGGCACGGTGAAGATCGCATCCGCGATCTTGCCCAGTTCTCGCTCCCCTTCAGCCACCAGCGCAATGACCGGTGCACGGCGCGCTTTGACTTCCATCAGATTACTGACCGTCTTGTCGTAGAGCCGATCGCGCGGCGCCAACACCACAACCGGCATGTCTCTGTCGATCAGCGCGATCGGCCCATGTTTCATTTCACCAGCCGCATAGCCTTCCGCATGAATATACGAGATTTCTTTCAGTTTCAGCGAACCTTCCAGCGCAATGGGGTAGTTGATGCCTCGCCCCAAGAACAGAAAGTTCCGCTTTTTGTAATAGCGCTTGGCGATCGCCACGATTTCAGCCTCTCGCTGCAGGACACTCTCCACCAATACCGGGAGACGGACCAACCGATCCAGCCAGGCCTTACCGTCGGCCTCTTTCATCACATTACGAACTCGTGCAAAATGCAAGGCCAATAAATAGAGCGCGGTCAATTGCGCCGTGAACGCTTTGGTCGAAGCGACTCCGATTTCAGGGCCACAATGAGTGTATAACACCCCGTCCGACTCGCGTGCCAACGTGCTTCCCACAACGTTGACGATCGACACCACGCGCGCACCCTTTCTCTTCGCCTCCCGAGCAGCAGCCAGCGTGTCGGCGGTCTCACCGGATTGAGAAATCGTAATGAACAAATCATTTTTCTCGACAAGCGGATCGCGATACCGAAACTCGCTACCGATGTCTACTTGCACGGGAGTGCGAACCATTTCCTCGAATAAATATTTGCCCACTTGTCCTGCATGCCAAGACGTCCCGCACGCGACGATCCAAATCCGCTCCATCGAGGCGAACTCAGCAGGAGTCAGCCCGATATCAGGCAGATCGGCTTCACCGGTCTCGTAGGAATACCGTCCACGCATCGTATCAAGGATCGTCTGCGGTTGTTCGTGAATTTCTTTCAGCATGAAGTGGGGATAGCCGCTCTTCTCCGCCGCCGATGCATCCCACGTGATGGTAGAGGATTTACGCGAAACAGCGTGACCGTCGGAGTCGCTGAGGTCCACCCCATACTGGGTCACCACCGCGACGTCCCCTTCCTCCAGATAGGTCACGTCTCGTGTGTGCGTGAGCATCGCCATGACATCTGACGCCACATATGAGGCGTCCTGTGTTCGACCCACAACCAGAGGGCAACCTGATCGTGCAGCAATCAATGTACCGGGTTCTCGTTCAGAAATGACGGCCAATGCGTAACTCCCTCGCACATCTTTCGTAGCTAACCGCACAGCCTCGGCCAATGACCCTCCTCGCTGAAGATACTTGTCGATCAGATGCGCCACGACTTCAGTATCCGTTTCCGACTCAAACTTGTACCCATCTCTTTCCAGCTGCTGCTTCAGCTGCTGATAGTTCTCAATAATTCCATTGTGAACCAACACGCACCCTTTCGATCGATGGGGATGCGCATTCTGTTCCGACGGCTTTCCATGCGTCGCCCAACGCGTGTGACCGATGCCCACCATCCCCTTCAACTCGTTGGCTTTGAGAGAATTCTGGAGGTTCACCAACTTCCCCACACTCCGCCTGACGGCAATCTTCTCGCCCTGCAGAACGGCGACGCCCGATGAATCGTACCCGCGGTATTCTAACTTCGACAGACCACCGATCAGGATCGGCACAGCCTCTTGATTCCCAACGTATCCGATGATTCCACACATAGCTCATCTCTCCGAGATCAGATTGAACGGATAGGCGGATGGGTGGTTGCAGCGCCCTCCTGCTCACCTTTTCGCCGACTTCGCTGGTCCCTTCTTTGTCCGAGGGACTGCTTTCTTAGCTGTCGCCTTAGAAACCTCCTCAACACGTGCAGACCTCTCATTTGATACACCGATAGCCAGCACAGCGCGCCGTTTGGCCACCCACCCAACTCGATTCGTCTGTGCGACCCGGGCAATCGCCAATGAATCAGGCGGTACGTCCTGGGTGACTGTCGTTCCAGCCGCCACCACAGAGCCGTCTCCAACCGTGACGGGCGCAATTAGCTGCGTATCGCTACCCAGGAATACATTCTTGCCGATTACCGTTTTATGCTTGCGTACGCCGTCATAGTTGCACGTAATGGTACCGGCCCCGATATTGACGCCTTCAGCGATCGTGGCATCACCTAAATAACTCAGGTGGTTAGCTTTTGACCCTTCCCCTAATTCAGTCTTCTTCATCTCAACAAAATTGCCTACCTTCGCTTTCCGCCGCACCACGACACCTGGGCGAAGATGCACGAATGGCCCGAGATGAGCCTCATCGTCGACATGGGATTCACGCAGCACACAATGGTCGAGAACCTCGACATCATTTCCAATGACACAATCCGAAATACGGACACCGGAATGAATGGTTGTTCCCTCCCCAATCACCGTTCTTCCTTCCAACATCACGTTCGGATAGAGCACCGAATCTTTCCCGATGGTCACGCCGGCATCAATCCACACTGAACGAGGATCTCGCATAGTCACGCCGGCATCAAGCCAGCGTTCGCGGATCTGCTGCCGGACAACTTGTTCGGCAGCCGCCAGCTGTTGTCGCGTGTTGACCCCCAAACCTTCATCCGGGTCTTGAAGGGTCACTGCGGTGACACGCCGCCCTTGCGCCACAGCCATGTGCACGATATCGGTCAAGTAGAACTCCCCCTGCGCATTATCAGGCTCCAGTTTGTCCAGCGCCTCGAAGAGAAAGTCTCCGGATACGACATACGTGCCCACGTTAATTTCATTTGTGGCTCGCTCTACAGGAGTTGCATCTCGATCTTCGACAATCTTGAGCACATCGGGCGGGGCGACCGAGCCATGAGGGCCATTGGACTCCCGACGAATGACTCGGCCATATCCGGTAGGATCGTCAAGTTTCGCGGTCAGGAGCGTGACCGTCGCACCCTGCGACTGATGAACCCGCAAGAGCTCGCGCGCGGTCTGTTCCTTTAACAACGGCGTATCACCGTTAAGAATGAGGTACTGCGTCGGCCTTGCGGCGTGCTCATCCAGGAACACGGGACGGCTTTGCATCACGGCATGCCCGGTTCCAAGCTGCTCCGCCTGTTCGACAATCTGCAGCAGCTCGGCGCCCGGTCTCCCTACAACACCCGCTTCAATGACCTGCTGAACCCGGTCCGCCTGATGCCCGACCACCACCGCAATGCGATGCTCCGCCAGTCGTAACGCCACATCGACCGCGTAGAGCACCATTGCCTGCCCTGCGACATGATGGAGAACCTTGGCATAGTTGGAGTTCATCCGCTTGCCCAGACCGGCAGCCATCACAATAACCCCAAGGCCAGGAATAGGTTGGGAAGACTGCTGGTGATTTGTTGCGTGTTTCATGTCGCGCTCCGTCAATGAGAACATCTTCATAAGAACATGGGGCGACTCAATTAGCCGATCGGTACACCGACATCCGGCTGTTTGATCTGACTCCACTTTGTCTCAGGGTTGAGCGCCGATGCGATGGTGCCAGAGGGCGTATACAGACCGCCGGAGACGATCAGCTTCATCGCTTCCTCGATGCTGATATCAACGGACGTGACTTCCCGTTCCGGCACGAGCAGAAAATAACCGGACGTCGGATTAGGCGAAGTCGGCACATAGACATGGACCAACGCATCTTGCCCCAACGCCGTGGTTTCGCCCTTCGTCATCCCCGTCACGAATGCGAAGCAATAATGACCGTTCTTGGGGAATTGGATCAAGACCACACGGCGATAGGACCCTCGCTCAGAAAAAGAAAGAATATCCATCATGGACTTGAGAGTGGAATAAATCCCGCGGACGAGAGGCAGCTTGGTAAGCCAATCCTCCCAATGCCCGACGATCTGGCGACCAATAAAATTCGCCGCAAACAACCCGACAAAAAAGATGAGCAGAATGAGGGTCACGATGCCTAGTCCTGGGATGTAGTGGTCCGGTACTAATTCCGCCATGGCATCACCCAAAATGCCATCAAGCGCGGTAAAGAGCGTCTTCAGGATCAGAATCGTGCCCCAGATGGGAATGACAACGAGCAGTCCTGTCAGAAAGTACCGTCGTAGAGCGGTCTTGAGCATGAATCACCGACACCCAGTCAATGGTAAGAGATTGGATCTTTCATCTTACAGACTTCCGGACAGACCTCGCAAGCGTTTTATTGTAATTTTCAATGGGTTAGGAGGTCAGTTTGGCCATGTTTCCAAAAGGTATTGGTCTTGCTATTCACAATGGGCTGACATAGGATCGGTCGTCATTTTTTAAGGACACGACGAGGATGGGTATGCCGCGTGCCGCCCGACAATCACCGGGCATTTTCATTACTCTGGAAGGGGGTGAGGGAAGCGGGAAAACGACACAGGCCCGCAGGCTCTGCGCGTGCCTCACCGCCCACGGTTTCACGGTGCTCCGTACACGCGAACCAGGAGGAACCCTTCTCGCTGAACAAGTTCGTACCATCCTCCTCGACCAGCACAAGGAATCCATCGCTTCGGAAACAGAAGCGTTGCTCATTCTGGCAGCCAGGCGCCAGCATGTCGACCATGTCATCAAGCCTGCCCTCGCACAAGGAACAACCGTGGTGTGCGATCGATTCTCCGACTCCACGATGGCCTACCAGGGGTATGGGCGTGGGTTGGACCTGCGGATCCTCCGCACGATGAATCATTGGGCGACCGGAGGGTTGGTCCCCCATCTCACCTTGCTCTTCGACGTTTCCGTTCCCGTGGGACTGCGGAGAAGGCGAGGCCAAAGCTCCACGCAAAATCGATTGGATCGAGAAGCCGAACGGTTCCACAGGAAGGTACGCGCAGGGTTTCAGGCGCTCGCGAAAAAAGAGCATCGGCGTATCATCATGATTGACGCATCCTCATCGATTGAATCGGTCGAACGTACAGTCGAAGATCTCGTTACAAACTGGCTAAAATCCCATCGTTTCCTAAAACCACATCGCCGTTAGGATGCATGCCCTTCGCTGAGATCATAGGACACGAACACCCCATCGCCTTACTTCAGGCGAGTATGCGCAATGGGCGCCTAGCCCACGCCTACCTCTTCCACGGCGAGGCCCGGATCGGAAAGTGGATGACCGCTCTACTGCTAGCACAGGCCTTGAACTGTGAAGAACCGAGCACCCTGGACAATTCCGACAGCTGTGGCCACTGTCGGTCCTGCTTGCAAATCGCGACTCGGACTCACCCGGACTGTTTCGTGATCGAACCTGACCCCGAATCATCAACACCGCAAATTAAAATTGAGCAGGTCCGAGAGATCGAACAGCAATTCGTCTATCGACCACTCATCGCGGAACGGAAGATCTGTCTTATCGACGAAGCCGATCGTTTGACCATCGGTGCAGCCAACGCACTGCTCAAGACCTTGGAAGAACCACCCGGGCATGGACTTTTTATCCTTGTGACCAGCCGACCACATGCACTTCCGATCACCATCCGATCACGCTGTCAAGCACTCCGCTTTACCGCCCCGGCCCTGACACAGGTCGAAGCGGCAGTGATACTCAAACGTGAGCTTCCGCCGACTGATGCCCATTTCCTAGCCGTCCTTGCGGATGGACGCATAGGAGAAGCGCTCGCAACCAATGTTGCCGAGGTTCGGGCACGACAACAAGAATGGCTCACATTGGTGAAGCCACAGTCTTTGACATCAAGCACGGCCATCCTCTCAGCAGCCGAGAGTTTAGCTAAGTCAGACCTCGGAGAGGAAACGCTCGTCTGGCTCACGCGATGGATCCGCGATCTTGTCATCCTCATCGTAGGTGGAGACCGGGACCAGATTCTTCATCTTGACCAGCTCGCCGACTTGCAGCACTACGCCCAGCGGGCGGACATCGACCAACTTGTGACTCTTTTGAGTGACATCGAGCGAACCCGGCAGCAAGCCACGCGGCATCTGAACATGCAGATGGCTCTCGAAACGACCCTTCTTCGTTTGCGTGAAGCGCTCGGGCTCATCCCAACCGGTGTCTCCGCCTAGAAATCGACGTACTCAACCTGATATCTTGCCCTCGCAATGGCGAAGGACAACAATTTTTACATCACGACGCCGATCTACTATGTGAACGACGTTCCGCATATCGGCCACGCCTACACCACGATTGCGGCCGACGTGCTGGCGCGTTATTGGCGGCTGCGCGGACGCAAGGTGTTCTTTCTCACCGGGCTCGACGAGCATGGCCAGAAAGTACAGCAAGCAGCAACCAAGGCCGGCATCGATCCGCAGGCCCACTGCGATAAACTCGCACCCCAATTTGAACAGCTCTGGAAGAAACTGAATATCTCGAATAGCGCCTTCATCAGAACCACCGATCCACCGCACAAGTCAGTCGTCCAGCGATACCTGCAACAGCTCTACGACAAGAATCTGATCTACAAAGATTCCTACACCGGATGGTACTGCACGTTCGACGAACGGTTCTGGACCGAAAAAGATGTTGAGAGTGGAGTCTGTCCTGACTGCAAACGCCCCGTCGAGCAGCTTAGCGAGCACAACTATTTCTTCAAGATGGGGCAATACCAAGACCACCTGCTCGACCATATTAAGAAAAACCCATCATTCATCAGACCGGAATCGCGTCGAAATGAAGTCTTAGGATTTCTGCAAACTCAGAAACTCGGCGACCTTTCGATCTCGAGACCGAAGTCGCGGCTCTCCTGGGGTATCGAACTACCATTTGATAACAACTACGTAACCTATGTTTGGTTCGACGCACTCGTGAACTACATCTCTGCCCTCGAGTACAAATTGGCAACTCCATCTGTTGAGCAGTATTGGCCCGCTTCCGTCCATCTCGTCGGCAAAGACATTCTCACAACCCATGCCGTCTATTGGTCCACCATGCTGATGGCACTGAATCTCCCACTTCCAGAGAAGATCTTTGCCCATGGCTGGTGGACGGTCGACGGCGAAAAGATGTCCAAAAGCCGCGGCAATGTCGTAGATCCCCATCATATAGTCGACCAATTCGGTGTCGATGCCTTTCGGTACTTTTTATTGCGCGAAGTACCGTTTGGCCAGGATGGGGATTTCTCACAGGCCGCCATGATCACCCGCGTCAATAGTGATCTCGCCAATGGGTTGGGGAATCTCCTCAGCCGTACGCTGACGCTGATTGAACGAACCCAGGCAGGACAAGTACCAGCCCCTGAGGCAATCGGACCTCTAGAGCAAGAGTTGCAGGGGGCTGCGGTGGGACTCTTAAACGAAATACTCCCGCATTATTTCGAACAGCTGGAGTTCAATCGAGCCCTCGAATCGATTTGGCAAGTTGTCCAGCTGGCGAATCAATATGTCGACAAGACCGCACCTTGGATGTTGGCAAAGACTGATCGTGATGCCGCACAGCTCAAATCCGTCCTCTACACCATGGCAGAGACACTCCGCTGCCTCAGCTTGGCAGCCTATCCCGTTATTCCCAAAAGCGTGCAATCACTCTGTACTCAACTCGGCCTCTCCGTTGATTTCACCAACCCGTTACTCAAACACAAGATTGAATGGGGCGGCCTGAAACCTGGCACCACTATCCACAAAGGCCAGTCACTTTTCCCACGCATTGAAAAACAACCAGGAGCGAAACCCGTGACCGAATCATCTGTCCCTTCACAGCCGATACCTGCTACTTCAACGACCACAACACCCCAGGCACCATCCGCTGCACCGCAGATTACGATCGACGAATTCATGAAGATTCAGCTCAAGACGGCAAAGGTGCTCTCTGCCGAGCGGGTGCCGAAGTCGGAGAAGTTGATTAAGTTGCAGGTCTCAGTCGGCACAGAACAACGCCAGATCGTCGCCGGAATCGGGAAGAAGTACGAGCCGGATGCGCTGCTCGGCAAAACAATCGTGATTGTGGCGAATCTGAAGCCGGCCAAGCTCATGGGTATCGAATCGCAGGGGATGGTACTTGCAGCGGGAGACGCTGATGTCCATGGGTTGCTCACCGTCTTGGAAGAAGTCGATCCAGGCACGAAGGTGAAATGACTCGGTTATCCCCCCTCTCACTTACACTCATCCTCTCACTCTTTCATTTTCCCAGCTTTCTGACTCCAGCCAACGGCCAAATACTTCCCCACATACCCCTCAAGGGGCCTCAACCAACGACGGTCGTTGTCCGCGTCGTCGCCCACGGAGCCATGGTATTAGGACGAGAAGTTGGCGGAGCACGCATCACCATCACCGATGTGGAGACTGGTTCAATTTTAGCGACCGGTCTGCAACAGGGAGAGGCTGGTGATCAGAATCAAATCATGCGTACTCCTCGCATGATGGAAGAACCCATCTATAGCTCTCGTCCCTCCGCCGCTTTTACCACCACCCTGCAACTACAAAAACCGACGGTCGTGGAAATTGCGGCCGAAGGCCCGTTGGCATACCCTGCCTCGTTGCAACGGACCAGCAAGACCCTCCTCTTGATACCAGGTGAGGACCTCACCAACGACGGCATCGTCCTCCACCTCTATGGCTACCTTGTTCACATTGAACGACCGACGCCTCCCGAACCATTGATTGCCAAAGACGATGTCAAATTGCGGGCATCGGTCAGAACCCTGTCCGGTTCCCTCGTCCGTCCCCATGGCGATTGGGACTCACGGAAGATCCGAATTTATGGAGAAGTGTTGATCGGTAACCGAGTCATGGAGCGGCTGCAGATGTTCTACGATGAGAAAAGTCGAACGTTTGAAGCGCCGTTCTTTGTGCCACTATCAGGAGACATTTCCGACGGTATCACGCTGCGCGTCATCGCAGCCGACCTCTCAACCGGCAATTCAGGAATGGACCAGGCCAACTATCCCGTGTTGAACGAACGCGTTTCCTCAACGCCTAAGCATTGAGTAATCCCCGGACATAATCAGGGGATGCCCTCGATGCTGTGATCAATTCCACCAGGCGACCACTTTATGGAATGAATTTGGCATAAAGCCCTTACGGGTTCCCTATAGTTAACAGAGGCCCGATCGATTTTGCTCCGTTCCCGGCCGTATCGAGGCAATGTGGCTCGTTGGTTTTCGTTACTGGTCGATCAAAGGGGACGAAACTGAACGAACGACCTTTGCATCCTGACAGACAGTAATGGTTCTCATCTGCTTACGCCAGTTGGAGAGCCCACATGAGCCGACAGGATCCTAACCAGATCATTCGCACATGATGGGAGAGGAGTGCGATGGAGCCACTCTATTTGTCCACAGAAGGAATGTCGGATGCAGAACAGATGTTGCTTTCTATGATTTTCTCATTTGCCAGCGACCAGCTGACACGAGATTGGACTATACGCCAAGGTGGAGACAGTCATGTGGTGATCTACAATTTTACCAACCCACGAGCCCGATTAGCCTGGGAGCGAAACCGAGCCTCGACACATCCCATTCCTGTGGTGCTTTCAGAAGACCCAATCCCAGATTTGCAGTGGGTACTACAAAAGCCCATTCGAACTCATAGTCTTATTCCGTTCATAAACCAGCTATCGGAATGGATGACCAACCAGGCTTTCCACCAGCCCGAGACATCGTTTACATCAGAGCCCCACGATGACACATTAAGCTCGTTGAAAAAGCGCCTGGCAGAGGTCGCTTCCTCCCGCTGGCCTAAAGGGGGAAATCCTCACGACCTGAAACTCATCATTGCCGGTAATGTGGCCGCAGGGAAATCAACCGCCATACGTACAATCAGTGACATTCGGCCGGTCAATGCCGACGTGTCGGTATCCCGCTCCGTCTCATTCCTGAAGCCCAGACCGACAGTGGCGATGAATTATGGTGAACTGTCTCTCGGGGACGAGAGAAAGCTTAGATTGTACGGCACACCCGGCCAACGGCGGTTTGATTTCATGAGCAAGATTCTCTGCCGTGGAGCATTAGGCCTCATGGTGTTGATCGATAATCGTGTAAAGAATCCAATGGCTGAGCTGGATTACTATTCGACCCTATTTTCTGACCTGGTCAATCAATCAGCGATGGTGGTTGGTGTGACCCATCGCGACCAAGCACCGGAACCCGGAATAGATCGGTATGAATGGCGTCTTCAAGCCTTCCACAAGCCGTGGCCAGTATTCCCCGTTGACCCACGAAACAAATCCGATGTCATCACACTACTTGATGCGTTAGTCACAATGCTCGATCATTCAAGAGAGCTCCATGGCACTGTCGGGAAAAGCTGAACAGACGGTCATTGAGCCGGAGATCGAGAACGATCCAGACAAGTATGCACTGCTGGACCTTGCCGTCACTCGGACCTTGGATAGTCGATCACAAACACAACAAGAGCGCGGCACTTTCGAGACGGGGCAGACAACAGCCATAGGCAGTTTATGATCATTCAGACGACGCGTGTGGGAGAACTTCAATCATGAGTATTCTCATCGTCGATGACTCATTGATCGATCGAAGCGTGGCAGAAGGGATTCTCCACAAGTCCGGATATCCTAATACGATCACCATGGACTCCGCCGATGCCGCATACACGTATTTGGAGCAAGCAGCGCGTCATCCGGACTCGCCGATGGTCGACCTTATTCTCAT
>JAOUHJ010000083.1 GCA_029865225.1 Nitrospira sp. | reverse complement strand
GCTGGACTCATGCTGAGTATGTGGAAGTGGACTCGGTGGGGAGGATGTTCGCGGTAGATCTGTCTGCCGAACGGATTGCGATCGAGCACTATCGCGAAATGACCGTTTTTCTCGGCGCCGACGATCTGACGACTCAGCAGATCTTGGAGATGATGCTGGTCCCAGAAGAAGCGCAGGCAGAGAGTCGGGCCACTCTTGTAAAGGACTGCACTTCCGAGGGAGAGATTCACGTCACAGCACTGCTCGGTGCTTCATGCGCGCAACACTGAACGCAGCAGGAGGATCCATGGTCTGCCAACGCTGTCGAGGACTACTTGTACGGGAAACCTTCGATGACCTAGGCCTCGGAACAGAGGCTCTCCACACCGCCACACGCTGTCTCAATTGTGGGTGTATCGAGGATGCCGTCATTCGCACGAATCGATCCCGCCGGTTGGAGAGCAGGCGGGCGGCGTCGCGTGGGAGGGTGAGGCAAGGCGACAGTACGTATGTCAAGATTCTCTCTCAAGCGCATGCATCGGCTGGATGAGCGGATGCTCCGACATCCAGTCCTCATGTCACAACCAGCGATGATAGAGGAACCGCAGGATACAACTGCGCAGCTCTGTTTCTGATCATAAGGAGGCATCCACATGAGGGGTGAAACCATGAGGCAGCGCGGCCACCTGTCACAGATGCGGCGTGGACAGGGATCGGCCGCTGGGCCGAACTCAAACCATGATACAGGAGCTGAACAACCTGAGTCTCTGATGTTCTCTCGTGGGCGGAGAACGCCGCATGTGAATTGCCGAGCCATGGATCTGACAAGTCATCTTGATCAGGCTCAGATCGGGACGATCTGCGAGATCCATTCGGCGCCGGTGCGCGAACTCCGAAACGCAATCCAATCGGCGCTGGACCAGCGGAGAGCGGCCAATATCTGGGAGCCTTTCGAATTGAAGCGTATCCTATTTGAGGGAAGCCGCAGGATCCTGGTCCGGGGACTTGGGCTGGCAGATCGGAGTTCTCATGACGACTCGCGTATTGTGATCGTATTGGAGGACCTTGGTTTTCACCAGGATCGTAGGGCATCTGAAAGACAGGTGAAGAGGTTGTCTCGGGAGCGGAGGGGCACGGCGATTCAGAGATCTGCCAAACAGGAGGAGCGGTCACGGGGTGTTCGGTGCGTGTTGGTCATGGTGGAACGCCCTGGCGAGATCTCCGGTAAGAACTGAACATCACTGACATTGAGGAGGAAGTAACGATGGAACTCTGCAGAAATAATACACCAGGTTTATCCAAGACATCAGCGAGGGTAATGAACGGTGAGCACCGCCGGCTGCCTGTTTCCCAGAAACGGGCTACTCTGACGAGTAGGGTGCGGAGAATCGATTGTGTGTTGGCCGATATCCAGGCGGAGATTGAGCAACTTCGACGGGAGAGGACTCATCTGAGACTGGTGCGGGGTGAATTGGCCGGCATGGAAGCCAAGCGGAGGGAGTCTTCACCGTGCAGCACCTCTTCGGGGTAGCAGGCTCTTAGCCGGATCTCTCCCCATGTCTCCAGGCACCGGCCTCGCAAACCATCTGTATCATCTTGGGGATCTGCCGAATCTTTTGGCGATCGAGGAGCCGCAAGCACGCGCTGTATACCATTCACAATGCCCCTTCACGAAGGCTGATCCCGGCTTCCAAGTGAGTCCAGGCCTCTTCTTCCTGCCACATGAATTTCTTCCCTACTGAGTAATTTTGACCAGACAGGCATCTGGCATTGCGGCATATTGTTATTAATAGTTGCCGTCTGTCTTAGCCAAGGAGGTGGCATCATGACCTGCCGAGTCGCCCGCTCGTATCAACACTTCGCCCAGATGGAGCCGGTCCCCTGCTCTGAATGTGGCTCGGCTTATATGGACGTTCCTGTGGCTTCAGGTATCCGAGGGACGCGTCTGTGTCCGATCTGCGCCCAGTCCTTGAGCCAGCACGTCGCGTCTTCGGTCCACGCGCCGTGCGTGCCGATGAGACATCAGAAGGTCGCTTGAACCGGAGTCGCCAAGGTCTCAGGTAGATTAGGCATCTCACTTTAACCAGGAGGAATCGCCATGCTGAGTTGGGCTATAACATTTCTTGTCGTTGCCATTATCGCAGGAGTATTAGGACTCTCCGGGGTAGCCGGGACCGCGACCAACATCGCCTATGTCCTTTTTGTCATCTTCGTGATTCTTGCGCTGGTCGGTTTTCTCACGGGCCGTAAGCCAACCGCCTAGCGGCAGATTGCGAACATGCCGAAGCTTTGTGTCGTCCGTGGGCTGAGGGTGTGATGGTAGGTCATGCAGGCCTGGCCTAGGCTGAAGGCATTGTCGATTTAACTCCCATGTGGCAGACTGGGCAGTTATGACAATCAAAACACCAAACTACCAATGCCATCGCTTTCCCTCAGGAATCATCAGCCACGCTATCTGGCTCTATCATCGATTGTGTTTGAGCTTTCGCGAAGTCGAAGAACTCTTAGCTGAACGTGGAGTCACGGTGGCGTATGAAACCGTTCGCCAGTGGTGTCGGAAGTTTGGGCCAGCCTCCGTGCATACTGGATGGTGTCACTGCTCTATTCATCCGTTCCATTGTGCGTGCAGTCGGTGAAGTTGACAATACCATAATTGTTGAGCGAGCAATTCTAGAGAGCCAGCTTGGATAACTCGAAACCGGAGTGTGCCATGCCCCTGTTCTCTTGTCTTGTTTTCCATCAGAGGCTCGGAGTACGGGGTGCGATTCTGTGCCTGGTGGCGAGTGCGGTCTTTCCTCCGCATGTCCTGGCCGGGGTCTTGGACCAACTTTCTGATTTGACCGACAAAGCGGCTCAGGCCGTGGTCACTCTCAAGGGCCGCGACAATTTCAACAGCGAGTACCTGTACGATGTGAGTGTGAAGAACTTGTCGTCCGATTTTTTAGTGGGGGAGTCGCTCATCATCGTTCTTGACAAGATCGTTAATATCGGTGGCGACGAATGGATGGCGGGCACGAGCGAATCAAATCTGACGCGCATGGAGATCCTAGGGCAAGATGGCGAAACAGACGACGGTAAACCTTACTTTCGTATCCCTCGCGGATCCGGTCCAGATTTGCCCTCCTACACCGAAAGTAGTCCTGCTACCGTGCGGATTCGCAACAAGGATTATCTCATCGTGTTCACTCCGGTTTTTCGTGTGTATGGAATGAAACGGCCACCCGTGTCGCCGAAACCGGAGGAGCGGGTGTCACCATTGCCTCCACCCAACACCCCTGCCGACAAGCTCATTCAGCTCCTCATCCGGAAAGGCGTGCTCTCTGAGGAAGAAGGGCGCGAGCTTTATCCGCAATGATCCCTCTCAGAAGAATGGAATCCATTGAAATACTCCTAACGGATCACCTGTTTGGATTCTTCTTCTGCCTGTCATCATCAGATTGAAAGCCTAGCCCGGAATCAGATTGAGGGTCGGTTTCTGTGGGCGAAGGCGAATGCTTTGTCTGCGCCGCGTTGGGCAGCTCGAGACACAGCAACAATCCGCAAAACAGGACACCGACGAGTTTTGGAATGGATACCATCGGGGCCTCCTTGGATTGATGTGAACACACTTGGCAATGATGATATGCTCTTCGGCTCTTGCATACTGGTCAATTCTGACCAGACTCCTACAATGCTTCTCGTCATACTGTTATGAAGAAAGCCCGTCTTAGGGGCAGTGGCGTTTGCGTCGCTTGCCGGCGGGCTGATTCCACTGTTGATGCAGCTCAGGAAATCGGTTGCGGAGTCGGAGCGTCTGCTGATTCGGTATGAACATCGAGTTACCATTGTTGCTTCAAGAAATGCGGGCGGCGACAAAGAACATGAACGCGCTCATCGAACATGCGCGGGATGGGGTTGAGCATGCGACGGTGTTGCTGCACGCGGCGGGTACGGTGGGGGACACTGTGCAACGAGTCCATGAGATGGTACGGGATAGCGTCCGGTCATGGCTGCTCGCTCTGGCCAGCATGGTGGCAGGGTTCAAAGCCACGACGGACGTCGTCAGGGCATCTATTCACCGAGAAGAAGGGATGGTCAATGGAAAAGGAGGAATGCTCAATGACAGATAACAGAGAGTATTCACTAGGCTCAATGGGTGCGATGGGATTGGCGTTTGTGACCGGAGGGTTGCTGGGATTTGCGGCGGCGTTGTTGCTGGCATCTCAGTCTGGTCGTCAGTCGCGGGAGCAGTTGCGAGGGTATGCGCGACGAGCTGAAGAGCGAGTTCATGAGCTGGCCGACAAAGCCACCGAGGGTGTGGACCAGGCGTTGGAGAAGGGACGCGAGTTCATCAAAGACAAGCAGGCGGTTTTGACCGAGGCGGTCGAGACCGGTCGCACGGCCATGCAGAGGGAGCGTGAGCGACTCTCTGTCGACAAGCATGCGCGCCAGTGAAACACATGGGTACAGCATGATCGAGTGTGCAGTGAATGTGCGAATAAAGGGAGATATAAGATGAATACAATTCTTATCGTATTGGGGGTGTTGTTTCTTGGCGTCCTTCCGATCTGGCCGCATAGCGGCAACTGGGGGTATCTGCCCAGCGGCGGGGTGGGCTTCCTCTTCGTGGTTCTGATCCTTCTGACTCTGATGGATTGGTCGGAGCGAACGGCAACGAAAAAGTTGTAATGGGAGCGTGCGCTCATAGATGAGTGGGCCTCAGCAGGCGGATCTACTTTCGTAGCGGTGACGCGTTTCCTCGGTGCGGCATCCCGCTTATACAGTGATGTTTGCACAGGTTCTCAGGTATGAGAGTAGCCATGCTCTCGGTCTCGGGAGCGTGCGTGTGGTCTATTCCAACGATGGAGCATAGATCGATGATCAACATCAATTCTGGGACATTCAACCAGCTCAAGTCTCTGGTCGGAATCGGAGACACCTACGCCAAGCGGATCGTGGAGGGCCGGCCCTATCAACGAACGGATGAGCTGGTGACGAAAAACATTCTTCCGCAAACGAACTACGACAGGATCAAGGAGCACATTATGACGAGGCCGAAATAGGGCAATCGAGAACACATGAGGATACGACGAACCTGTCAGTGGTCAGAGCACAAGTAGCCAGCATGGAACCGCAAAGGAGGGGAATATGCAGAGCAAATCTTGGACATCCATCATGATCGTGACGGCATTCCTTATGGGGTTTGGCCTGGGAGGCCTCTCACTGCACTATGCTACTGCCCAAGGAATCTTTGGGCTTTCGACGTCGGTCAGCCAGCTCGGCAGTGCGCTGGTGGAGATGCAGAGGAATGTCGACGACCTTCAAAAGAATATGGGAACGGTCAAACAGGTCAAAGAGCAACTGAGCAGTCTGTCTACACAAAGTGGGGGCACTCCAGGAGGGGACCTCATGAAAAAAGGTGGCGATTCATTGAAAGATATGCAGCCAAAATTCTGAGTCGCGTGACACCAACACTTGGGAGAGTCACTGCATGATCCAGATATCCAACGGTAACGATCGTACAGGTTCAATCAGTTCCCAAACGAGGCTCGGCATGACCGGGGTCGTGATGGCAGGCATGCTTACGCTGTTGCTGATCGGGACTCCCCTGGCTTCAGCGGGTCAGACTGCCACAGAATCAGTGAAAAGTACCATCGATGAGGTGATCCATATTCTCAACAGCGAAGAGCTGAACCAGCCGGGCCGCTCGGTGGAACGACGTCAGAAGATTGAGCAAGTCATCAGGCAGCGCGTGAACTACGAAGATATGGCCAAACGGGCCCTGGGCTGGCCCTGGACAGACCTGACTGACCGCGAGCGGCAGGAATTTGTTGCCCTCTTTGTTCAGTTACTCCGAGACACGTTTGCCTGTCGAATTGACAACTACGACGACGAGCAGGTGCTCTACTTGTCTGAACAGCGGGAAGAGAACTTTACCGAGGTGAGGGCGAAGCTGTCGGGTCCGAAGACGGAGACTCTCCTCGATTTTCGGCTGGTGGACGTGTTCGGCCACTGGTATGTGCAGGATGTGGTTATCGACGGCGCGGGCATCGTGAGCAATTACCATGCGCAGTTCGCCAGTATAATCCGCGACCATGCCTACGCAGGTTTGGCGACCAAGATGAAAGAGAAGACGCTTGTGGTGAAGGCGTTTGAAACGACCATGGCTCCATAGCTTGTCGGCAGAGGCATCATTGGCCGATCTGACCGTCCGGGGGCTATGGATGGATAAAGCTCCCAAACTGTGTCGTCTCATCCGAGGGGATTCGTCCTGAAAAGGCGTCATGTCCGATGCCTAGGATGACCGGTAAAGTCTCCTCTCGTTACCACACTCGATGATCTCACACTCGCTCTGTTGGTGTGTTTCAGCAACTGCGTCAGCCTGATGACTGCGGAGTTGGTCGGACAGCCCATGAATACGATTTGTTCACCTGTTACCAAGAGTGTCGAGCTGGAAGAACCGATTCGCGCCGAGCTCTTCGGCGTCGAGCGGCTCGAACAGCATGCGGCAAGCCTTGCGGTGGCACAGGTCGTCACCGATGATGCACGGGGGGGCCGATTACTCACGCCACGAGTCCTTGATAATAAACGCGTCTTGGTGGAGTCGTATCAGGCGATCGCCCGTACGATTCGCGATGAGAAAGCGATTACTCCGGCAGATGAATGGTTTGTCGATAATTTCCATCTTGTCGACGAACAACTTCGCGAGATTATCGACGATTTACCTCCAGGGTATTACAGGCAATTGCCAAAACTTGCGTCGGGCCACTTGCAGAATTACCCACGAGTCTTTGGGGTGGCCTGGGCATTCGTTGCCCACACCGACAGTCGGTTCGATCCCGACATGCTCCGTCGCTTTGTGATGGCGTATCAAGGTGTACAACCGCTGACCATCGGTGAATTGTGGGCAGTGGCGATCTCGTTGCGTGTCGTGCTGGTGGAGAATCTTCGAAGGCTGGCCGAGCGGATCGTCCACAGTCGGAAGGCTCGGTTGGAAGCCGATGAACTGGCGGATAGTCTGTTGGGGAGCGGAGCCTTGGCAGCAGAGCTTCCGGCCAGTGCACTCCGTCGTTTTGAGACCAAGCCATTAGCCACTGCCTTCGCCGTACAGCTGGTTCAGCGACTGCGTGATCTGGACCCGAAGGTGCGTCCGGTCTTGCGGTGGCTTGACGAACGCCTTGCCGCGCAGGGCGCGACTGCTGACGAGATGGTGCACGCCGAGCATCAGCAACAGGCGGCCATGAGCGTGACGATGCGCAATATCATCACCAGTATGCGGCTGACCTCCGCGTTTGATTGGTCGGACTTTTTCGAAAGCGTCAGCCCGATCGACACGATTCTGCGGACCGATCCCCGGTACGCTGAGATGGACTTTGTCACGCGGGATACGTATCGCCATGCGATCGAGGATCTCGCACGCGGGACAGGCCTTTCCGAAATCGAGGTGACCACGCGTGTTGTGGCCCGCGGCAGGCAAGCGGGGTGTGAGCCGCATATGGGAGAGCAATCGGAGCGGGAGCGGGAACGGCACATGGATCCCGGGTATTACCTCATCTCGCAAGGGCGCCGGGCGTTTGAACGAGAACTCGGCTACCGGGTGTCTTGGCCGGAGCGGCTGCGGCGTTGGTATGTGCAGGGGGCTGCTTCGGGCTATCTGGGATCGCTGACAGTCTGTACCGCCATGGTTCTCGCTGTACCCTTGTGGTATGCCGCCGAAACAGGTGTGAGCGTGGCGGGCCTCGTGTGTCTCGGTCTCATTGCGTTCGTGCCGGCCTCGGATCTCGCCATGGCGCTCATCAATCGCACCGTGACGACCATCCTTGGTCCGCGTGTGTTACCCCGGATGGCATTGCGGGACGGCATTCCCAAAGAGCTACGCACGATTGTGGTGGTGCCCACGTTGCTGACGAGCCGGCAGGGCATCGACGAGCAAGTCGAACGATTGGAGGTGCATTATCTGGCGAATGCGGATGATGACCTTCGTTTCGCTCTGCTCTCAGACTGGAGAGACGCCCCGAGCGAAAGTGTTCCGGATGACGCCGAGCTGCTCGCTGCCGCAGTGGAGGGTATCGCGCTTCTGAACAAACGGTACGGCCCCGCGGCCGGGGGTGGATCGCGCTTTGTCCTGTTGCACCGCAGGCGAGTCTGGAACGAGTTCGAGCAGGTGTGGATGGGATGGGAACGGAAACGAGGCAAACTGCATGAGTTGAATCAATTCCTACGTGGTTCGATGACCACCACATTCATGTCCGTCGGCGGGCAGCTCCCTGAGACGATTCCGTCGGTCCGGTTCGTTATCACACTGGATGCCGATACTCGGTTGCCCCGTGGAGCCGCGCACCGGTTGATCGGCACCATGGCTCACCCTCTGAACCGGCCACGATTCGACTCGAGCGCCGGGCGTGTGCTGGAAGGGTATGGGGTCGTGCAGCCGCGGATTACACCGTCGCTCCCGGGTAGTGGCGAGGGCTCGTATTTTCAACAGACGTTTTCCGGACCCAGCGGGATCGATCCCTACGCCTCGGCCGTGTCTGATGTGTACCAGGATTTGTTTCGGGAAGGGTCCTACACGGGCAAAGGCATTTACGAGATCGATGCATTCGAGGCGGCGTTGGCGGACAAGGTGCCGGACAATGCGATGCTCAGTCACGATCTCTTTGAAGGATTGTTCGCGCGCGCGGCGCTGGCGACCGACATCGAGCTCTTCGAAGCGTTTCCTGCCCACTATGAAGCGGCGGCAGCCAGGCAGCATCGATGGGCGCGCGGCGATTGGCAGCTGCTGCCCTGGCTGTTCGGACGAGGGCACACCGGGTCTGACCCACATCGCGCGGTGGCGATTCCCGCCATCGGCCGTTGGAAGATCCTCGACAATCTCCGCCGTAGCCTGTCGGCTCCCGCGGCGTTTCTGACACTGCTCGTTGGGTGGGTGCTGCCGGAACAATCTGCCTGGGTCTGGTCGGGATTCATTCTGATCACGTTGGCGATTCCGTCGCTGTTATCCTTCGTGCTCGGGCTCTATCCACGCCGTCCCGGTGTGGCCCTGCGTACCCATTTTCGTGGGTTGGGCAACGACCTAAAGTTAGCCGCGAGGCAGATCGCGTTGACCGTCACCTTCCTTGTACATCAGGCATGGGTCATGACGGATGCCATTCTTCGTACTCTCGGTCGGCTCATCTTCACGCACAGGCGGATGTTGGAGTGGGTCACCGCGGCTCAGGCTGAGGATGCCTACACGTTCAGCCTGACAGGGATGTATCGGCGCATGGCGGGCGGCGTAGCGCTCGCCGTCGTGGCAGCTGGGGGGGTGGCACTGTTTGGGTCCTATGAGTCCTGGGTTGCCGTGGCTCCGTTCGTACTGCTCTGGTTATCAGCTCCGGCCGTGGCACGATGGGTCAGTCTCCCGCCTCGACTCACCGGGGTCGGACCGATTGCTCCGGCTGATGCACGGACGCTCCGATTGATTGCACGCCGGACCTGGCGGTTCTTCGAAACGTTCGTGTCTCCCGAGGACCATGCGCTGCCTCCTGATAATTTCCAGGAAGATCCAAACCCCGTCGTAGCCCACCGGACCTCGCCGACCAATATTGGGCTCTATCTGCTCTCAACCCTGGCCGCCCGTGACCTCGGATGGTTGGGGACGCTCGATGCGACCGAACGACTGGAAGCCACGCTGGCGACGATGAACCGTCTCGAGCTTCTTTCTGGGCACTTTTACAATTGGTATGACACACGTACCCTTCGTCCGCTGGATCCCAAGTATGTGTCCACCGTCGATAGTGGGAATCTCGCGGGACATTTATTGGTAGTGGGGAACGGATGTCGCGAGCGGATTCAACACTCAACCATCGAAAGCAATTTGTTTGCCGGGATTGATGATGCCATTCAATTGTTACGCGATGCGTTGGAGGAGATGCCGGATCAGCGACTGACCCACACAGTGACTCGGAAGCAGCTGAGCCAAGCTGTCGATGAGCTGAGCAGGGTGCTCTTGTCGAGACCGGTCGATGCCGCTGGTTGGACCGCTAGATTTGGAAAGCTCACCGTCTTGTCACATACGGTTTCCGATATGGCTCAGGCCATGGGACAGGAGCGAGGTGATGAGTCCGATGGGGAATTGCAGGTCTGGGCAGATGCGGTCAGGACGTGCGTGGACAGTCATCTCCGCGACGTGGAACTCTTCCTTCCATGGGTCCGTTTCAGTGCAAAAGACCGGGCGGCTCTGTTCGAGCACTCGTCTGGACCATCGCCCGAATGGTCGGTGATCGAGCCGTTCTTTCATCCTATTCCTACGCTGGCGGTTGCCTCTGAGCGGTTTGCGGATGCGCTCCGTGCGCTCGAGCGCTTGCGGGAACACTTGCTCAGTCGTCCCTCGCAGGATCGGTCCACCTTGGCAAGAATCACCCTTCTGGCTGATGCGATACGGCAATCGGGTTCAGGTATCACGGCCTTGACCCGCCGTCTCACTGCAATCGCGCAGAGCGTGGATGACATGGTTCACGCCATGGACTTCACCTTCCTCTTCGACCCGACGCGTAAGCTGTTGTCCATCGGCTATTGCGTGCCGGAGCACAGCCTGGACCCCAGTTGCTACGACCTGCTGGCGTCAGAGGCCAGACTGGCGAGCTTTATCGCTATCGCCAAGGGCGACGTGCCGTCATCGCACTGGTTTCACCTGGGCCGTGCTCTCACGCCCGTGGGAGACGGTTCGGCGCTCGTGTCCTGGTCTGGCTCCATCTTCGAATACCTCATGCCGGCGTTGGTGATGCGTTTCCCGGCAGGCAGTTTGCTGTGCCGGACATATGAGCTGATCGTCCATCGGCAAATTCAATACGGTAGAGAGCGAGGGGTGCCATGGGGTGTTTCGGAGTCGGCCTATCATGCACGTGATCTCGACCTGACGTACCAGTATTCCAGCTTTGGTGTACCGGGTCTGGGACTCAAGCGAGGGCTCAGTGAGGATGTGGTCGTCGCGCCCTATGCCACGGCACTGGCGGCGATGATTAATCCCATGGAAGCCACGCAAGGCTTCGGGCGCCTCGCCGATGCCGGAGGGAGGGGAGCCTACGGGTTCTATGAAGCGCTGGACTATACAGGGACACGGGTACCCGAAGGAACAGACGTGGCGATCGTGCGAGCCTATATGTCGCATCATCAGGGCATGACGGTAGTCGCCATCGCGAATGTCTTGAACGATGGAGTGATGAGGAACCGTTTTCATGCCGAGCCGATCGTCCGGGCCACCGAACTCCTGCTCCAGGAACGGACTCCGCGCGACGTGCCGGTGACGCGCCCGCGCGCGGAAGAAGTCGCTGCCGCGTCCCACGTCCGTGATCTTATCCCGCCCGTCATGCGGCGATTTACCACGCCGCATGAGGAGGCCCCGCGGACGCATCTGCTGTCCAACGGCCGGTATGCCGTCATGTTGACCACAGCCGGATCAGGATATAGCCGGTGGCGGGATATCGCGGTGACGCGCTGGCGCGAGGATGCGACGCGGGACTGCTGGGGTTCGTATATTTTTCTTCGCGATATCCACACTGGGTCTGTATGGTCGGCCGGTTATCAGCCCAGCGGCGTCGAGGCCGACGACTATGAAGTGTCCTTTTCCGAAGAACGGGCTGAGATTATCCGACGGGATGGCGACTGGAGCACGACGCTCGAGGTGGTGGTGTCGTCCGAAGACGATGCTGAAGTCCGTCGCATGTCCGTCACCAACTTGGGGGCCAGTGCACGCGATCTGCAAATCACGTCCTACGCTGAGCTGTCTCTGGCTCCACAGGCCGCCGATGTGGCCCATCCGGCTTTTGCCAATCTGTTCGTGCAAACGGAATTCGTGCCGGAGATCGGTGCGCTGCTCGCCACGCGTCGCAGACGATCTGATGAAGAGGCGACGGTGTGGGTGGCCCAGGTGGTTGTGGTCGAAGGAGACACCGTGGGTGCCTTGCAATATGAAACGGATCGCGCCCGGTTTCTCGGACGCGGGCAGCATGCCCGTACCGCGGTCTCGATGATCGATGGGCGGCCCCTCTCGAATACCGTCGGATCAGTGCTAGATCCGGTGATGAGCCTGCGCCGTACGGTGCGGGTGCCTCCAGGCGGGACCGTGCGCGTGGTGTTTTCAACCATTGTCGGCCAAGCCCGCGATCACGTGTTGGAGTTGGCCGACAAGTACAGCGACCCGAGAGTGTTTGAGCGGGCCGTCTCGCTGGCCTGGACGCAAGCACAAGTCCAACTGCATCACCTCGGTATCGGGACCGACGAAGCCCAGCTCTTTCAGCGGCTCGCGAATGCGGTGTTATATATTGATGCCTCACTTCGGCCGTCTTCCGAGACACTGAGCCAGAGCACGCTGGACCGCGCGGCTCTGTGGGCCCAGGGCATCTCAGGTGATCTGCCCATTGTGCTGGCTTGTATCGATCGAACGGAGGACGTCGATCTCGTCCGGCAATTGCTGCGGGCACATGAATACTGGCGGATGCGGCAAGTATCGGCTGATGTGATCATTCTGAACGAGAAGCCGCCGTCCTACGAGCAGGATCTGCAAGGCTCGCTGGAGGCCCTGGTGCGCGGCAGTCAGTTGCGCCTCTGTCCGGACACCGGCGGGGTACGGGGCAATATCTACCTTCTGCGGACCGACCTGCTTTCGGCACAAGATCAGAAACTGATGCAGCAGGTGGCCCGAGTCGTCCTGCTGAGCCGGCGTGGCACCTTGGCGGAGCAGGTGACTCGACTACAGCGCCGGCACAGTCCTTCCCCGCCGACCCGGCCCATACGGCGTGCCCGCAAACGCCTGGATGTGCCGTTGCCGGAGCGGGAGCTCGAATTGTTTAACGGCCTGGGTGGTTTCGCGGACGATGGACGCGAGTATGTCACCATTCTCGGTGAAGGTCTGCGCACGCCTCGACCCTGGATCAACGTGATTGCGAATCCCTCGTTCGGGTTTCTCGTGTCCGAGTCCGGCTCCGGGTTTACCTGGTCCCTGAACAGTCACGAAAACCAGCTGACGCCCTGGTCAAACGATCCGGTATCTGATCCGCCAGGAGAGGTGTTGTATATCCGTGATGACGATTCTGGAGAGATCTGGGGTCCGACGGCGCTGCCGATTCGCGATGACCCGGCGCCCTATGTCGCCTGTCATGGGCAGGGCTATAGCCGATTCCATCATGGCTCACACGGTATCCTGTCAGAATTGCTGCAATTCGTCCCGCCGGAAGACTCGATCAAGATCTCGCGACTCACGCTGCAGAACGCGTCCGGTCGCGCGCGGCGTCTTTCCATTACGGCCTATGCCGAGTGGGTGCTGGGGAGTTCCCGGAGTGACTCCCATCCGTACATCGTCACGGAGATCGACCACGGGACCGGTGCGCTGTTTGCGAGGAATGCGTGGGGCGGCGAGTTCGGTGGGCGCATCGCGTTTGCCGATCTTGCCGGGAAGCATACATCGTGGACCGGTGATCGCGCGGAATTCTTGGGTCGCAATAGGACTCTTGAGGGTCCCCTGGCACTTGAACTGGGCGGGCCGTTTTCCGGCAGGGTCGGTGCCGGTCTCGACCCCTGCGCGGCACTTCAGCAGTCGATTGAGCTGGAGGCGGGCGAACGCGCGGAGATCGTCTGGTTCATCGGCCAGACAGCGGGGAGAGAAGAGGCTCGTCTGTTGCTCGAGCGCTATCGTGGGGCGGACGTGGACGCGCTCTTGCGTGAGGTTACTCGCCGATGGGACGACGTGTTGGGTGTCGTACAGGTCCATACGCCGGAGCGCGCTATGGATATTTTGTTGAATCGTTGGGTGCTCTATCAGACGCTGGTGTGCCGCGTCTGGGCACGTGCAGCCTTTTATCAGTTGAGCGGGGCGTATGGGTTTCGCGATCAACTTCAAGATGTCATGGCCTTGAGTGTGGCGGCACGCGATGTCACACGCGAGCATCTGCTGCGGGCGGCCGCACGGCAGTTTGTCGAGGGGGATGTCCAGCATTGGTGGCATCCTCCGTCCGGACGCGGTGTGCGGACCCGCATTTCAGACGATCTGCTCTGGTTGCCCTACGCGGTGATCCAGTTTCTTGAAGTGACGGGCGACATGACCGTGCTGGACGAAATGGTGCCGTTTCTGGAAGGCCCGGTGTTGGCTGAGGGACAACATGAATCCTATTTTGAACCAGGTGTGTCACAGACGCGCGCCACCCTCTTTGAACATTGTGCGCGTGCGTTGGACCGGAGCCTTGCTGTCGGCAGTCATGGCCTTCCGCTCATGGGTACCGGAGACTGGAATGACGGGATGAACCGTGTCGGCCAGCAGGGCAGGGGCGAAAGTGTCTGGCTCGGCTGGTTTCTGCATACGGCGCTCTGGGAGTTCGCCAAGGTGGCGGCTCAGCGCGGTGAGCGTGCTCGTGCTGAAACGTGGCGGCTCCATGTGAGTGCGTTGAAGGCCGCGATCGAGCGGGACGGGTGGGACGGAGAATGGTACCGCCGCGCGTACTTCGACGATGGGACGCCACTCGGTTCCGCCGCAGACCCGGAATGCCGCATTGATTCGATTGCTCAGTCCTGGGGGGTGATCAGCGGCGCGGCGGATCCGGACCGCGGCGCGCGTGCCATGGCCGGGGTGGAACGGCATCTTGTGAACCGGCGGGACGGGCTGATCCGTCTGTTAACGCCACCCTTTGATCAGATGCCGAGGGATCCCGGTTATATCAAAGGCTATGTCCCAGGCGTTCGAGAAAACGGTGGTCAATACACCCACGCGGCCGTGTGGACCGTGCTGGCCTTCGCGGCGTTGGGTGATGGAGACAAGTCCGGTGAGTTGTTCCGTATGTTGAATCCCGTTGATCGGATTTCCTCGCGAGCGAACGTCCAGCGCTATAAGGTTGAGCCTTACGTCCTAGCCGGCGACGTGTACGCCGAGCCGCCACATGTCGGACGCGGGGGATGGACCTGGTACAGTGGTGCGGCTGGTTGGCTCTACCGGGCCGGTATCGAATGGATGCTCGGTTTCCGCCTGCGCGGTGCCACTCTCTCCATCGATCCTTGTGTTCCGCGCCATTGGCCGGGATACTCGATTCGTTTCCGGTATCATTCGGCGGTCTATGACATCGCGGTGGAAAATCCACGCCATGTGAGCCGCGGTGTGACGCTGATCGACCTGGATGGCAAGACGTCGACTGTCAATACGAATATCCCGCTCGTCGTCTCCGGCAATCACCAGATTCGCGTCGTGCTGGGATGATCGATGTGGGGGGGGACCGTGATTTGCCTTTGTGGCAATATTCCTCCGTCAACGTTCTTCCCTATGGGGTGTTTCACCTCAGGGCCTATTGCTCTCGATGCTCTTGGTTCGCTCAACCACCTGAATTCTCGATGGGTTGAATTGGCATGATCTTCGCTCATGCAATAAATAATTATTCAAGCACCATGAGCGATGGTGAAATAGAAAGGAGAGTCAGATGATCGAACAAGAGAAGAGGACGAAGTGGGAATTACCCGGGGTGCCGGCTGGAGGGTTACGAAGGGTTGGGCAGATCAGAGGGACGAACACGTTGATCCTCCACGCCGGCCAAAACGGGATGCTTGTGGCGCTGGAATTACTGTCCACTCATACTCCCGGCGCGCCGGTGGTCGATGATCGCAACGAGTTCATCGGATTCATCAGCGAATTTGATGTCCTCCATGCGTTGGAAGCCGGCAAGGATCTTTCTCAGCTGACGGCGGAAGATATCATGGTTCGTGAGCGAATCAGCGTCACTGCTGAAACCACGATCGAAGAAGCCGTCAAGACCATGAAGGAGAGGCATCTGCATAATCTCCCTGTGAAGAAGGATGGAAAGGTTGCGTACTCTGTGACGCGACACGATCTCCTGCGAGCCTGGATTGGTATCGGCACTGCAGGTGAAGATTGAGAAGAGTCGCCGCCAAGGGCAAACTTCGGGATCCGTCGGTGTGTCATGAGTGCCAGGCGGTGTATCACACAGGGCGGTGGGTGTGAGGTTTTGTCTGGCCGGTTCCAGTCCAACTCGAAACTGACGCGTGTCTTTTTGCTGCCGAACGACACGAAGAATTCCAGTGTGCCGTTGCCGTTGAATCACGCATCCCCGGACTGCCCTGACATGCTTCTGCAAGTAGGCCCACCAGCCGCGACGTCGCTAGTGGGCTATCGGCGCTCAATAGAGAGAACTCGGAGTGCAACGTCCTGCTGGTGCCCTCAGTCAGAACCGATGAAGTGCGATGTAGGCCTGAATTAGGGGGGGGAATCGAATCAAGGGAGAGCAGATATAAAAAAAGGATCATTAACAAGAGCTACGATGCCTCTTGCGTGAGCTGGGGCAGCACGAAGCTCTACAGGGGACTGATCGGAGTGCGTACTGGCCTACGACAGCCACGCCTCAGGAAGCGACTCTGAAGCAGTGCGGGAAACTTATTTCAGGAGACGATGACAAGCTGGTTCGTGTGGTGGGTGATTGCCAAGACAGACAGTGGCGAGAAGGTAAGTGAAGTGCATCGCACGTGGGAGTGAAGAGGCGGTGACGGTCACCGCAAAGCAGGATCGGGAGGACGGGCTCGTGGGAGATGGTCAGACGACTGATGCTCATGTGTATCTTCCCTAAAGCGGGCTTGGCTCCAGTGAAAGGTATAGACATGGCTAGCATCCTCATAGCGGTTGCGTTTGTGGTAACCATGCTTCTGGTCGTTGGTTTGATCGCTTATGCGAATAGCGAGTGACTCGCTGCCGATCAGTGGACCGGGAGATTCCCGTTTTGTGACTCAGCCTGGGCTCGCGTGAAGTATAGAAATCTGCCGCATCCTCAACGTACCCACAATTGATGCACCGTGTATACAGCGAGTCCATGTCACGGCGCAGCTCATCAAACGTTTCGCATACCAGGAACCCCCGACAACGGTGACAGATCATAAATCCTCCTGCTGCGTTCAGTGTTGCGCGCATGAAGCACTGGGCAGTGCCGTGACATCAATCTCTCCCTCAGAAGTGCAGTCCTTTACAAGAGTGGCCCGACTCTCTGCCTGCGCTTCTTCTGGGACCAGCATCATCTCCAAGATCTGCTGAGTCGTGAGATCGTCGGCGCCGAGAAAAACGGTCATTTCGCGATAGTGCTCGATCGCAATCCGTTCGGCAGACAGATCTACCGCGAACATCCTCCCCACCGAGTCCACTTCCACATACTCAGCATGAGTCCAGC
>JAOUHJ010000152.1 GCA_029865225.1 Nitrospira sp. | reverse complement strand
ACTGAACATGCTGCATGATGCGTTCACGTTGGGTCTCCTTCGGTTGGGTGCAGGTGGGTTTGGCGATTCACTGGCACCCTACACCGTTGGATGACCCAACGTCTAAGCTGTTTTGGACAAGAGTGCTGTGGCCCTGTAACGATTGAGAGAGCAGAAGGGGAAAAGCCAATATCCATAGAATGGAAGCTTCAAGTACCCCTACCGATTCGGCTGTATCAGGAATTCAACATTCTTCGTGGGCAATAGACATCATCGGTGCAGATTCACCCTTACGTTGGAGGATATATGCTAGCAAATGAAGAGAGGGCTGATCGTGGCAGGAAAATGCTAGAGATCTATGCGCATAAGTTCGGCGATCCTTATGATCCATCCGCTAACTTGACTGATTTGTTGACCGACCTTATGCACACTGCGGTAATCCAGCCTGATTTAGGACTAGAATTCAACACCAGCTTGAGAATGGCCAACGTACATTTTGAAGCTGAGACTGAAGAACAACTCAATACTTGATATCAGAAAGAGGCGAACGGGAACATTTAGAATTTCACAAAATGTGGTAGGCCCGAATGCCATATTTTGGACACTCCCCATGCCTGACCTTTACAACCTCCACCGTTTCCTCACCGCCCAAGAGCCCACCTACCACACCGTCCTTGCTGAACTCCGAGCCGGGAGAAAGTCCAGCCATTGGATCTGGTTTATCTTTCCGCAGATCACCGATCTTGGACACAGTGCAATGGCACAGCAATTTTCCATCGCTTCCATCGACGAAGCCAAGGCCTACCTGCAACACCCTGACTTAGGTCCACGGCTCCGAGAATGCACCCAGCTTGTGCTGAATGTGGAGAGGCGTAGCGCGGAGGAAATCTTCGGCTATCCTGACAATCTCAAATTCCGGTCCTGCATGACCTTGTTTTCAACCGCAACCACCGACAACACCATATTCAAAGATGCCCTGCTCAAATACTTCGACGGCCAGCCCGACCAACAGACGATGAACGTCTTGGCCCGGCACGACATATCACGGTGCTAGGCCCCATTTTTCTCTGACCCACTCCACTCGTCACGTTCAACCCCACTGCCCAGGATCGCCGTGATCAGGAGCGCCCTAGGAGGCTTTGGCGGGTTTGTGATGCAACTCAGCCTGGACGCGTTCGAGCACGAAGAGCTTGAGCAGTGTCTGATACGGGACGTCGCGTTTGTTCGCGAGCGTCTTGAGTTGATCCAAGAGGGATTTCGGCAGACGAAGCGAGATCGTCTCGGTGGACGGCTTCAACCGGGGAAACACCATCCGACGACTCTTGGCGTAGTCGACATACTCCGTTGAGTCGTGTGACGCCCAAAACTCAGCTTCCTGTTTCTCACTCTTGAACGTCGGTCTTTTTTTGAGTTTGGTCACGATACGTCCTCCGCTCCTTGGGACTCATATCTCTGGCTGAAATAATACGGATGCGCCGTCGACGGATGGTGAAGACGATAAACAAGCGGCGTCCAGCATCAGTCTGTCCCAGCACGTAATATCGCGGCTCCACCATAGAATGGGCGAGGTCATCGGCGACCACCAGCGGCAGATTGAAGAAGACCTGCTCGCTTTCCCACGGAGTAACCCGGTGCTTCTCCCAATTCTTGGCAAGATTTGCCTCGTCCCAATTAAACCCTTCCACACCCGGCAGTCGCGTCATCTCATGCCTTATGCTGTATATGGCAACCATATACGCGATGACGCTGAGCTGTCAATCACACACTGCCGAGTCGGCCAAGAGAGTGACAGCCTGGCCGAGTAGCTGTGCCCGGCCTTGCAATCCAACAGTACCAGGCATGATATTGTCCCGAAAGGAATACACTTAGCTGTGGATCGTTAATGAGCGATGCTTACAACCTCCAGCGCTTTCTCGACGCACAAGAGCCCACCTACAACACAGTCCTCTCTGAACTCCGCGCCGCAAGAAAGTCCAGTCACTGGATCTGGTTTATCTTTCCGCAGATCGTCAGTCTTGGCCACAGCGCAATGGCGCAGCAGTTCGCCATTACTTCACTTGACGAGGCCAAGGCTTATCTACAACACCCGGTCTTAGGTCCCAGGCTCAGAGCCTGTACGCAGCTTGTGCTCGACGTGAACGGTCGCAGCGCTGAGGAGATCTTCGGCTATCCCGACCATCTCAAGTTCCGATCCTGCATGACCTTGTTCATGGCCGCCACCACCGACAACACTCTCTTTAGGAACGCCCTGCTCAAGTACTTCAACGGCAAGCCCGACCAACAGACCCTCGACATCCTGGCACAGCAATGAGCGAGTGAAGTGGATCCATGCAACCCTCATGGCCTCGACCTTATGGAGCTGTCAGAGAGTCTTTTGTAAGGAATCAGGAAAGAGAACCTTGTCGAGTTCGTGAGGCAGGCAGAAGGTCGGCACGTCTGTGACGCGCCGACCACTACAAGAAGGACTCTCTCTACGCTATTTGCCCATAGCGGCGTCTTTGAGTTTCTTCCCCTCGTCCTTTGTTTCGCCCGCGTTCTTCATGGCGTCCTTCGCCTTCATATCCTTGGCGCTTTGCGTCGTCTCACCGGCTTCTTTCTTCACGTTCTCGGCTTGCTCTTTCACCGTCTCAACCTTTTGCTTCATGGCACCCATATCGACAGCCCATGTTGCAGTGACAAGACCGGTTCCGAGAAACGCCAGAGTCGCACAGAGTAGAATTGCTTTCGTTTTCATAACAGTCTCCGTCCTCGATCAAAATACCACGGGCCTTCTCCTTGACGGGGAAGGCCCGTGGTGGGTTCTCACCTATACAACACTACTTGGTCACACGCACTTCCACACGCCGGTTCTTTGCCCGACCTGCTTCGGTCTTATTCGAGGCCTTCGGTTTGGTGTCTGCATACCCATGGGTGGTAGCGGCAGCTAGGCCACCTTCTTCTAACGCTTTCGCAGCATTAGCCGCCCGGGCTTCTGATAACTCCATGTTGGTTGGAAACGTGTTTTTCAAGGCTCCGCGAATTGGAACGTTGTCAGTATGCCCATCCACGGCGACATTATATTCGGGGTAATCCTTCAAGATCGTCCCAACTTGCTGGAGCGCGTCGATCCCGGCAGGCTTCAGCTGATCGGCGCCGGACGCAAACAGATAACCGGACGCCAGATTGATCAGGAGCCGTTCATCATTGAGATCGACCGTGATATCACCCTTCTTGATTTGGGGAGCAAGCGCTCGGATCAAGCCGCGCTCGGCCTCCTTCAGCTTTGCCATTTCGGCAGAGAGGTCACCGCGTAGACCGGCAAGTTCTTGATCACGTCCAGCCAGTTGACCTTCAAGGTCGGCAATCCGCTGATTCGCCGCGGACAATTCCGCAGCCAGCCGATCCTTTTCGCTCTGCGCCTGACCTAAATCAGTCCGGGCAGCGGCAAGTTGGCCGGCCAGAGCGGCATGATCACCTGACCCGGATTGAAGCGCGGCGAGATCTCTATCACGCTCGGCCAGCTGGCGTTCCAGTTCGGCCATTCGATTGCGCAGAGCTGCGTTTTCCTTCCGAGCCGCCTCCAGCTCATCAGCCAATCGGTTGCGCTCTCGTTCCAGAGCCGCGAGGCGGTCCGCCGTTGGGTCAGATGCCACCGCTTTCGCCGTTGAAGGACAGCCGCTGCCTTGGTGATAGCCATACCATTTCTTGTCGATTCAGACGGTCGGCTACTTGATATACCCGTCGGGATGTTTGAGGGATGAACACCCTACCACGGCAATAAGCCCTGTCATGAATATGATGCCTTTGCCTAATCGCATGCGACCTCCTATAGTTATGCCTCGTCAAACATCTGAGGCCATTGTCCGCTGATTGACTTCCGCCCCCTGAAGCCTACTTCAACCTATTGGCGCCCTTTGAGCAAATCCCTGATCTCCGTCAGTAATTTCTCCTCGTTTGTCGGTTCAGGTGGCACAGGTGGTGCTGGTGGAGGGGCCTCCTTCTTAAACCGATTCACCTGCTTCACCAGCATGAAGATGACGAACGCAATGATGAGGAAGTCGAAGACGCTCTGCAGGAAGACGCCATAATTGAGTGTGGGAGCCCCTGCTGCTTTGGCGGCGGCGAGCGACGGCGGGGATGTTTGGGACAAGTCGATGAAGAGACTTGAGAAGTCTACCTTGCCCATCAACAACCCGATGGGCGGCATCAGAACGTCGCTGACCATCGACGATACGATCTTTCCAAACGCGCCACCGATGATGACGCCGATCGCCATGTCGAGGACATTCCCCCTCATGGCAAATTCTTTAAACTCT
>JAOUHJ010000151.1 GCA_029865225.1 Nitrospira sp. | reverse complement strand
AGCATCTCAGCCCCTGCATCCCACATGGGATTGATCAAAGAATCCATGAATAATGACTCCCGACCCCTTTATCGACCCCCCAATGCCAAGCGACACCCTCGGATTTTTGCCCAGGAAATAATTACTGACGGTGAAAACTCTCAAAGACAAAGCCCAATTCATATTGTTTTGCGCCCTTCTCATTGCGGCACTTTGCATGACGATCATTGCCTGGACCGATGGTAAGTGGTTGGGCGGGTTAGCCGCGATGGGCACAATATTTGGCGGAGTGTTTCTCTGGCCTCTGAGCTTTGTAGTGTACCTTGTTAGTCTCATTGTAACTATCTATCGAAATACGGTCCATGAATTTTGGGCTGACTGGTGTCCCTTGAACTTTGGGCTGGCGTTAGGTGAATTTACAATTACTATGACATGGGAAAAAGAAGAAGACTATTACCTCACTCTATTACCAGCGATCGGAATCGGGTTCGTCCTTGCCGCAATACTGTCACAATCGCGTCTGCTTGACTCTCGTTCCGTCCTACTGTTCCTTGGCGTGTTATCGATTCCCGCACTCCTCGGATCTTTCCCAGCCTATAGGCCGTATTTGTTGCTTCACGTTCTTTCCATCGCGGCAATTTTCATAATCTTGCCAATCATGCGGACCGTTATTTCAGGTTGGTCTTTTAAGGGCAGACTGACCATCTTGGCCTAATTATCTGTGGTAAATAAACGGGCGAATAAGTAGATGCGGTCGTTGCTTGACCTGGCACCGCCCGCGACCGTCGCGGGGCAGCCGCAAGTGACGTACACCTATGACAACGCGAATCGGTTGACCACGATCACGCAGAGCACGAGTACGGTGACGATCGCCTATGACGATGCCGATCGACGCACCAGTGTCACGTATCCGAATACCAACAAAGTGGAATATGCCTACAACGCCGCCTCTGAACTCGTGACGGTGACGTACAAGCCAAGCACGACGACGCTGGGGATGTTGACCTATACGTACGATGCTGCTGACAATCGCATTAAAACCGGTGGGACCTTTATTACGACCGAGGGGACAGCGTGCCGTTCAGCCAATCACGCGAGAGACCGCAACTCGTACTCAAATCCACGTCGTCGCAAACAAATCAATGCGCGACGACTGAGATCATCTACGAGCGAAAACACTTGATTCCAGGTGAGCTCAGGAAAATAGACCAAAAGTTCTTCAAGCGGGATGCATTTCCGCTCTTGAACGATGGCCAGTAGTTTGCTCGCAGGTTGTTGATTCATTGTGCCCTCCTCGTATTAGAGATCGACGCGCACAGCATCGTGAGCCCCTGTTTTCAGCGTCGGACTCCACCGAACGGCCATGACGCGAACAATGCCAAGAATCAGTAGCACCACACAGAGGACCGCGAGTGGTTGCCAGTCCCCTCCTTTGAACCATTGAGAGATCACTTCGGTCAGCATGACGACCAGGATCGTATCCACGATGAATGTCACTTTGACACGTCCCTCGCGGAAGTAGGTGACGGTGGTTTTGAAGACCTCCACGAGGGCCAGCAGCATGAGAGTGTTGACGATGACCTGGCGTAAGACAACTTCGGCTGAATGATCCATGAGGAGTCGAATCTCCCAAAACGTCTTCACTGCGCCGCCGGCGAGTGCAGTCAACAGTGTCAGAATCACCAGGCTGAGCACCCCTTTGATGCCTCGATTCCAGACTTCTAAGAGATCGAGATGGGAGAGCCGTTTCCTCAGAACACCACCGTCAAACAGATGACCTGCTTCGAGTGCTGGCATGGGGTCCTTTCTTCCTGCTCAAGTTACACAGGAGGGTATCTGACTATCGTTCCTGCTCGGTCACGGGCAGGTAAAACCTGTGTTAACTCTATAGCCCCTCTGTGGTAGGCTCGTGCCAGAGGATGTGGAGGAAGGGTTATGGACTGTATATTCGTTCGCCACGGGATTGCCGTCGAGCCTGATGAATGGGAAGGTGAAGAGGAGAATCGCCCACTGACGGAGAAAGGGAAAAGACGTGTTCGACAGATGGCCAAAGGATTGGCGGCACTTGACTGTCAGCCGACCCATCTGTTTACGAGCCCGTTCGTGCGGGCCTACGATACGGCGAGGCTGCTAGGGGCGGTCATCGCTCCGACGCTCAAGATCGAGACGCGAGAGGAATTGGCGGTCGGAGCGAAGCCAGAACAAGTCGTGACGTTTCTGCGCACGCTCCCGTCCGATGCGGTCGTGGTCTGTGTGGGACATGAGCCTCAGCTCGGTGAAGTCGTGAGTCTGTTGCTCTGTGGGAAAGCCCTTCCCAACTTTCCACTCAAGAAGGCCGGGGCTGTGCGCGTCGAATCGGAAGGTCGTGTCAACGTGGCCGAGGGGCGGCTAGTCTGGTGGCTTCAGCCGATGCAGTTGCGGGCCTTAGGCAAGCGAGCCCATGCCAAGAAAGGTGAAGATTCTTAAGAGGTAACCGGTTTGGTTCCGATCGTGTGCCTGTCCTGGACCCTTCACCGATAGGTGTGACGGCGCCCTGACCCTGTTCATCCCCACGCCTTCTTCCCCCGTTTCAGCAACGTCTTAAAGAGTGGTGGCATAGTCTTGCGCACGGCCTGGCGTCGCTGGTGCTGCCGTTCAACCATCCGTCCGGCGACAAACCCCGCACGGGTGCTGATCGAGTACTTGAGGAACTGTCGGATATGCTGTTCGGCTTGGATGGCGTCCTGGTGGATTCCCAGGAGATCTTGGATTGCCCGGGCCGCCTTCACCAAACGTGTCGCGGGTTTGCCCACCGACCCTTTCGCCAATTCGGCGGCATAGCGCGCACGCTTGGTCTTGATCCGGATGGCGTGCAGGGCGGCATCCGAGGGGGACGGTCGCAGGCGTCTGAGTGCCTTGCGCAGTTTCTTGAACGCTTGCCTGGCGAGTTGACGCACCGTCAACGATGACTCGATGACGGAGGGGTCTTGGGCGGCTTGCTGAAGTCGTCTGATCAATTCCAGATAGCGAGTGCTGGTGAGTGCGTTCAGCACCACCTGCTGTGCGGTGTTCCGTTGATCGCGCAGGTGGGAGATCAACGGCTCCAGGAGCGTGCGATCTCGCGGACCCAATTCGGTCGATTCCTCCAGAAAATAGGCGATTTGGACATCGAGATCACGAGCCGGTCCCAGCACCTCGCCGAGCCAATCAAGCTCCTGGTCCAATGATGTGACCCATGCCGGGAGCAAAACCGGTCGAGCGGTACGGAGCACGGCGCGCACACGCCGTACCGCGACACGCATCTGGTGCAGACTCTCGATCTCAGTTCCGAGTCTTGTGCCGGGATCATGAGCGAGGAGCCACCCGACGTGCTGTGCGAGTGCCCACTGCAGATGTGCAACCACCGAGGCCTTCCGGTCAGGTTGAGGGGCCGGGGGAGCAGGGTGCAGCGAGAGGGCCCGAAAGAACTTGGGCCGTCCATCATGGTCGGACGCCCCGGCGTCGCGCATCTGTCGCTCGAGGGCATGCAGAGCCTCGTCGTCGCCCTGTTGCAGTTCGATCTCCAACTCGCGAAAACGCTGAACCGTCGTGCCGTCCTTTTCGACTGACACGCTGTCTAGGGCGATCTCCGCGAGCGGCACGTGACCCTGACACATCTGCAGGCCGGTCCGCCAGACTCGCAGCGTGACAACCGGCATCAATCTCCGATGACCAAGGTGGAGAATCAACAGGCGGCGTAACGATGCCGGCGGGTCGCTCTGCTTGGCGGGCACCTCGACTTCTTGGCGATCGTCGCCCAACGGAATTTTGAGCTGCCACGTCTTTTTCCCCCGCTCGATGCGATGGCGCAGCGTGATCCGGGCATGGGCCAAGTCATAGGCCGCCGTATCGTAATAGGTGGAGATCAGCAATCGACGAGGGAGCAGCGTGCCTGGCAACCGAGGCAGCCGAAACGCATCACCAATGCTCAGCTTGAGCTCCCGCTCGAGATGGGCGGAGATCGTGGAAGACCGCTGTGGGGATACCGTGTGGGGTCGAGTCATCAGGGGATCTCCAGTATGGAGGATGAGCCTCTATCTCTAAACGCAGGGAGGTGGGGATTGCAACTCCTGCTGAATGAAAGGGAAGGCATGGGTTGGAGGCCCATGGAGTGCGGGGTGAACAAGGAATGGAGGAAGGCGGCTCGAACAACCAGGAGTAGATGAAGAACCCCGCCCTTCCAGGCGGGGTCTCCTCACAATTCAAGCTGCGCTTGACCCGTCTCCTGCTCGCCTTGGTGCTGGACATAGTGCCGAATCGTCGCCTCGTTGATGCCCACCGTGGAGGC
>JAOUHJ010000012.1 GCA_029865225.1 Nitrospira sp. | reverse complement strand
CTAGGCTTAATGAAATAGGAAGATAGTGAATGAGCAAGAAAGTTAAATTCGAATATGGGCAGACAGTTTCAGTCGTACAAGCTGCTCCAACTACCCATCGTCGAGAGCACTACGGTTCAGTTTGTGGGATACGGCAAGTTGATGGTCACAACTTTTACCTGGTAGAGTTTTCTGACGGTTTGGCAGAAGAGTTTTCCGAAGAGTTTCTAGCATCAGGTGAATGAAGATCTACCGTTGGCGATCACACCAATATGGAATGAAAATGTCGAGCTGAGCGCATTAGCGCTTCCTCACCACTCTCACGTCTAACGTCCCCAGATAGTGGCCTTCGATCGTAACCTCGTCGCCGTCTCGAAGCATGACCGGCCCCATCTGACAGAGCGCCGCATAGCTGGCACGGATCGTTCCGGTCCCATCGTCCACCGTAAAGTCTTGGATGCACTTCTCCAACTTGGTGTTGTTTCCGATGAAATGATGCAGTCGATAATCATTGACCGTGCCCTCCACCTGAACCACCTTCATCTTGTAGGCTTCGGGATAGGTCTCCAAGGAACTGATCTTGACCGGTTCGGCAGCCCAGGCTCCGGGTGCCAGGAGACTCAGTGCAATGATCAGAAGCCCAACTCGTCTTAGCACCGCTTTCGCGGATCTCTCTGCGTTGTGCATGCGTGGTTGTCTCATCCTTTTCCCTCCTATCTCTGTTGATCACTAAGGTGCGGGTCGAAGCGCTTGACCAGTCGCGGCACTATACGCATCCACGAGTGAGTACACTTGGATCACCCCAATGGATCGTTCGGCGCCGGTAAAGCTGAGATGACTGTTGTCCAAACCGTCGGGCACGATCATCGTGGTCTTCTGGAGATCGCGGCAGGCCCCCATCTTATCGATCAATCCTCCTACAGGCCTGATCTCCAAATCAGACTCGATCGTCCCCGACATGCAGATATCCGGTCGAATTGAATCCCCGAGCAATGCCGCGGCAATAGCGACGGCGAATATTCCGCCCGCGCTTGGCCCTTCCATTGGCGTAGGAATCAATAATCGAACAGACAGATATCTCGGATCGTACCCAATCGCCTTGGACGCGGCCGTCACAGCCGTCCACAACGAATGCACGGAAACGGGCATCATGTTCGAATCAGGAATCACCTCTGGCCCCTTCCCATCAGCCTTATAGCTCACGGTGAGATGCGCCATTAACCCAATCCATGACCCGGTGATGAAACCCGCCTTGGGCTGTGTGACACCCAGCACTGGAAATGACAGGGAGGCTTCTGAAAAAGGCATGGGCTTCCTGCCATAAATCTGCGAGGGAGGGTGAAGGGTGATCGTGCCTGACGCTAGTGGCCGCGCTGTAGCTGGTTGTGCAGGTCGCGATGGAGGAGAAATCTGAAGGGGGGAATAGGTCTTTGGTTCACCCAGTTGCCGACAGCCTGGATATTCACGATCGGTATACAGATCCGGCTGTCCAGGACGAGGACAGATCCAAGTTTCTGCCAAACTCATCTCGAGCGAACCATAGATTGATCCAAGACAGGTGAACAGGAAAAGAAGGGCATACAAGGATCGAGAGTGCTTACCTATCGAGGGCGCTGGGTGCATGCTGGCTTCTGCGAATGAGAGGCATCAAAAGCCTAGCTCTCGAAGCCACTTTCGTCAAAGCCACGGTATTTTATGAAGAATCGCAGGGCTCAACCGTTGAGCCTCATCCTGGCAACGCTTGATACCAGCCCTTGGCTTGAACCAGGGCTATCTTACTCTCAAAGAGGGTGCTGACGTGATCGTTGGTCAACAGCGAGGATTTCTGACCGTCGGCGAGAACCTTCCCTTCCTTCAAGAAAATCACGCGATCGATCTCCGGCGGTATTTCATGGAGATGGTGGGTGACGAGGAGAACTGTCTTACCTTTTGCAATCTGGGCCCGTAACAGATCGAGGTACTGAAAGCATGCCTTCGGATCAAGCCCGCTGGTTGGCTCATCAAACACCAGCACCGGTGGATCATGCACCAACGCTCTCGCCAACAAGAAGCGCCGCTGCTCGCCGGTTGAGAGATGGCCGAATCGTCGACTGGCCAAAGATTCGATACCTAACTCCCGTATCAGTTCATAGGCCCTCGTCAACTGGGTTTTGTTGAATTCTTGGTATTCGTACGTGTCATTGCTGGCATAGAAGCCAGATAGAATGACATTGAGCCCTTCGGCACAGATCAAGTAATCACGCTGGAGATCATGCGACACTATTCCAATCTGCTTCCGCACCTCCCAGACATTCCAGCGTTCATCACCGAAAAGCGCCATCCACGTTTCGTCTTTCGGCATTGCATGGACTTCACCTGAAAGCAATTTCAGCAGCGTCGATTTCCCCGACCCATTGGGTCCCAACACAACAGCATGTTCACCCTCTCGAAGCCTGAACGACACGTCAGAGAACACACAGGTGTCGCCTCGATAGACCGTGGCATGTTGGATATCGATAATTGAGGGAGCGTCAGTTGGCGGAGCTGGCTCTTGTGTCCGTGGGTCAACTCGGCCCATGATCGGCTGCCTCGTGCGGCGAGCCTGTTCAAGACCAGCCCGAGCCAACGCGTCAACTCGTTCATTCTCCGGATGTCCGTTGTGCCCTCTGACCCAATGCCATTCCAGGTTATGACTCGAAGCCAGATGATCAAGCCGTCGCCACAAATCTTCATTCTTGACCGGTTCTTTTCCGGCTGTTTTCCACCCGCGGCGCTTCCAACTGTGGATCCACTCACTGATGCCCTTCTGAACATACTGTGAGTCGGTGTAGACACGAGCAGTTACCGGCTGGGTGAACGACTGCAACGCCTCAATCACGGCGAGTAATTCCATCCGATTGTTCGTTGTCGACGGCTCACCGCCACAGAGTTCGGTTTCACTGTCACCGTTTCGCAGCAAGACTCCCCATCCACCTGGTCCAGGATTTCCGCTGCAGGCGCCATCCGTATAGATCTCCACCATTCCGTGTATTCCTCGGTACCTTCGGCAAGGCAAAAGCAGTCTTGCCTGCTCCGTCAATTGTTTGGAACATATCAGTTTGCCTATGGAGCAAACTAGGGGTTGGCCAATAACTTCAGGATGCGCTTCGCAAGATATTCATTGATCTCGGCATGTCGTGGAACCGGCTGAGACATGTTTGTGGTGGGATTGTAATACCAGTCGTGCTTTCCTCCATGGCGAACCAACTGACAGCCACTGGCTTCGAGTTGCCGAATCAGATCCCTTCGCTTCACCTGAGCGTCAGTTCGGCGAGTTTTCGGACTCCAGGGATTTCTCCGCTGGTGAGGTCTTGATAAAGATCCCGGAGATGCGACTGCAACTCTTCGAGAGACTGCCCCTGTGTCCAATAATCCGGATAGTCCTGCAGATAGCCGAGCCACTGCCCTTTGTCCTGCCAATAGATATAGTGAGTCGATTCCATACGAGCTATTATAGCGACGATCTTCTGGCTTGCAAAGAGACCAAAGATTCAAGCTCCCACGGCGCACTTGTCATGGTTCACCCGAGAATGGCTTTATCCGGTCGCGTGACTCGATCGGACCACTTGGGTACAATGGAGCGTTAATCGCACCGAGCCTTGTGGAGCGAGACACACCCTGCGTACACTTCTGCTGATCGGCACAGGCGGGTTCATCGGGTCGATTCTTCGCTACCTATTGAGCGGTTATGCTCAACATCTCAGCAAGAGTATCCAGTTTCCCTTCGGCACCCTGGCCGTCAATATTGTGGGCTGTGCGTTGGTCGGATTCCTGGCTGAGCTTGCTGATCATCGAGGCGTCATATCCGGTGAACACAGAGCCTTTCTTATGGTGGGGTTATTGGGGGGATTCACGACTTTTTCTGCATTCGGCAACGAGACCATGAACCTCCTACGCGACGGAGAACTCTGGTTGGCCTGCGGCAATGTCGTCGGCCATGCTGTTCTTGGCCTGGCCGCTGTGTGGGTCGGCTACTCCACCGCCTATTTGCTCTGGAAATAATTGATGCGTATCGAACAGGGATGTCTACTTCGGATCTTTGTTGGTGAGCGAGATAAGCAGGATGGACGACCACTCTATGAATGGATCGTCATTCAGGCCCATGCTCGGAAGATGGCTGGAGCCACCGTCTACCGTGGGTTGATGGGATTCGGAGCCCAAACCCGCGTGATCCATACCTTCAAGATCGAGCGTCTAGCTGAAGACCTCCCAGTCACAATTGAAATTGTCGATTTACGGGACAAGGTGGAAGCGTTTCTCACCTGGATCGAACAACAGATCAACTCAGGCCTTATTGCAACCGTCCAGCCGGTTGAGATTCACACTTCGGAAAGCCGCACGAAATTATCGTAGACGTTACTGAAACCAACGGGCTAATTGCTGGGCCGCTTGACCGAACCAGCAATCTTTGGAGTTTTTGTTTCCACGTCGGCATTCTGTGCACGATGCAGTAACGCATGGTCCATGAGCACCAGCGCCATCATGGCTTCGGCAATTGGTGTGGCACGGATGCCGACACAGGGATCGTGGCGGCCATTGGTTTCGACCATGACCGGGTTGCCCTTCTTGTCGATGGATTTGCGTGGGATACGAATGCTCGATGTCGGCTTGATGCCGATGGTGACGACGATATCTTGCCCCGTTGAAATGCCGCCGAGAATGCCACCGGCGTTGTTAGAGAGAAAGCCTTCTGGCGTCAGTTCGTCGCCATGTTCGGATCCGCGCTGAGTCACCGAGGTGAAACCTGCCCCAATCTCAACCGCCTTCACCGCATTGATGCTCATCATAGCTCCGGCTAAATCGGCATCCAGTTTTGCATAGACCGGGGCGCCCCACCCGACCGGCACATGCTTAGCTACAGTCGCGATTTTGGCCCCGACTGAATCCCCAGCCTTCCGCAGTTCGTCCATGAAGGATTCGAGCTTGGGGACGACATCGGGATCAGCGGAGAAAAATGGATTCTGCCCCACCGCCTCCCAAGTCTTGAATGGCAACTCATGCGGCCCGAGCTGGCTCAGATATCCCCGAATCACCACACCGTATTGTTCTCTGAGCCACTTTCTCGCGATGGCGGCCGCCGCAACTCGAACCGCTGTTTCTCGAGCCGATGCGCGTCCCCCGCCTCGATGGTCGCGGATACCGTACTTCTGCCAGTAGGTATAGTCGGCATGCCCGGGCCGGAAGGTATCGATCAAGTTTCCATAATCCCGGCTGCGTTGGTCCTCATTCCGGATCAGCAGCGCGATCGGCGTACCCGTGGTCTTCCCTTCAAATACTCCGGAGAGAATTTCAACCTTGTCCGATTCCTGCCGCTGCGTGACGTGGCGAGACGTGCCAGGCTTGCGTCGGTCCAAATCTTTCTGAATGTCTTGAGCGGACAACTCCAGTCCTGGAGGGCACCCATCGACGACACCTCCAATAGCCGGACCATGGCTCTCGCCAAACGAGGTGAGGGTCAGTATGCGTCCGAGCGTGTTGGCAGTCATAGCAAGCTACTGCACGAGATCCAGCTTGATACGCAACTCTTTCAGTTGGTCGGAACCGACGGTAGACGGCGCATCGGTGAGCGGACATTGTGCCTTCTGGGTCTTGGGGAACGCAATCACGTCACGGATCGAATCGGCGTTGCCGAGGAGCATCACCAACCGATCCAACCCAAATGCGATGCCGCCGTGCGGCGGCGCACCGTACTCAAGAGCCTCGAGCAAGAACCCAAACTTAACCGCGGCTTCTTCTTTGCCGATCCCAAGCAGATCAAAGACTTTACTCTGCACATCTCGTCGGTGGATACGGATGCTCCCACCGCCGATCTCGCTCCCATTCAACACCATGTCGTACGCCTTGGCTCTCACCTTCAGCGGATCGGACTCGAACAGCGCGACATCGTCATCGACGGGAGCCGTGAAGGGATGGTGCATGGCCACGTACCGCTTCTGTTCCTGGTCGTAATCCAGCATCGGGAAATCAATGACCCACAGAGGCCGCCAGGCAGTCTTGTCGATCAGACTCAACTCTTCACCCAGCAGAAGTCTGATCCGGCCGAGCACATCGTGAACGACCGAAGCTTTGTCCGCGCCGAACAACACCAGGTCACCCGGTTTCGCTTCTGGCAACGCAGTAGCAAACGCTTGGGCATCGAGGAATTTTGCGATCACCGATTCGAGCTGGCCCCCCGGCGTAATCTTCAGCCATGCGAGCCCTTTTGCACCGAAACTCTTCGCCGTTTCTCCCAGAGCATCGATTCGCGTTCGCGACAGTGTCGCTCCGCCCTTTACGATCAATGCCTTGACGATACCTCCCTTCGTCGCCGCATCATTGAAGACCTTGAACTGGCTCATCGCGCCGAACGCCGTCACATCATAGAGCGGCATATCGAACCGAAGGTCCGGCTTGTCGGAACCATACCGGCCTATCGCCTCATCGTAGCTCAACCGAAGAAAGGGCATGGGAAGTTGAACACCACCGACCTTTTTGAAGATGGTGACGATCATGCGCTCCATGAGATCCATGATCTGCTCACGATCGACGAACGACATTTCCAAATCAATCTGGGTAAACTCCGGTTGCCGGTCGTTGCGAAGATCCTCGTCGCGGAAGCAACGCGCGATCTGATAATAGCGATCCACCCCGCTCACCATCAGCACTTGCTTGAACAACTGTGGCGACTGGGGCAGCGCAAAAAACTGTCCAGGATTGACCCGGCTGGGTACCAAATAATCCCTGGCACCCTCCGGTGTGCTCTTCGTCAAGATCGGCGTCTCCACCTCTAAGAAGCCCTCTGCGTTCACAAAATCTCTCGCAGCCTGCATAATGCCATGCCGGAGGCTCAAGAGCTCCTGCATCCTAGGCCGGCGCAGGTCCAAGAAGCGATATTTCAAGCGGATCGCTTCCGTGACTTCGGCGTCGTCCTCGATCAAAAAAGGCGGTGTCTTGGCTTCGTTCAAGACTTCCACCTCATCAACGAAGACCTCGATCTCCCCAGTTGAAAGATCTGGATTCTTCGACTCCTCCGGTCTTGCCATGACCTGTCCTGTCACAGAGACGACACATTCACTCCTGAGCGCATGGGCTGCCTGATGGCACCGAAGATTGCGCTCGGCATTGAACACGACTTGTGTGATCCCCGTCCGATCGCGGAGATCGATAAAGATGACCATCCCATGGTCGCGCCGACGCTGAACCCAGCCGTTCAGCACCACGGTCTGCCCTACCTGTTGCTTCTTCAACTCGCCGCAGCGATGTGTGCGGATTTTCATGCCGTTCTCGCTTTCTTTCCAACATTCTTCTTAGCTCTAAGCGGTCTGGCCCAACCCTCGCGCCTGACCAGCCGCTTGGGACCAGCCATCGGCTCTTCTCCCTGTTCGACCGCAGTCACGCGTTGTTCAACCAATGCGCGCAAAGCATTGGCCTCTCGATCGGTGAGGAATCGAAACTCGCCGGGCTCCAAATTGCCAAGCGCGAGTGGCCCCATCCGGACGCGCATCAGCTTGATCACCATATGCCCCACAGATTCCAACATGCGCTTCACTTGATGTTTGCGGCCTTCCCGAATCGTGATCTCCAGCCAGGAGTTTGCCTCAGCTCTCTTTATCTTCTTCACGACCGCCGGGCTCGTCATGCCATCCTCAAGTTTGACTCCACGTTGCAGTTGGCCGATCTCGGAATCTGTCAGCACGCCTTTGACTTTTATTAGATAGGTCTTGGACACATGATAGCGCGGATGCAGAAGGGCCTGCGCCAACTCACCGTTATTGGTGAGCAGCATCAGTCCTTCACTATCAAAGTCCAACCGACCAACCGGAAACACCCGCACGGAGACGCCATGAAGAAAGTCCTTCACGGTGTCTCTTCCTCCGGGATCGTCCAACGTCGACATCACGTTCTTGGGTTTGTTCAGCATCAGATACACAAACGGTTGTGCCGAGTTCAGATGCTTCCCGTCCACTTTCACGTGATCGCGGTCGGGCTCAACCTTCGTCCCAAGTTCGGTGACCACCTTGCCATTCACCGTGACACGACCGGTCGCAATCAATGTCTCGGCTTTGCGGCGGGACGAGAGCCCGGTACTTGCAATGAGTTTTTGGAGTCGAACTGCCATCGGTTCTCTCTTCCCCTCTCAAAACAAGAGGTAGCCCTGCTGGCTCTCGCTGCGGACTAGGCGATCACAAGAGACGGTGAGACTGCTTTCAGCCTTCCCTATTCCCATTCAATCGTACTGGGTGGTTTAGAGCTGATGTCGTATACGACCCGATTCACGCCTTTTACTTCATTGATGATGCGGTTCGACATGCGACCCAGCACGTCATTTGGAATCCTGGCCCAATCCGCCGTCATGCCATCCACGCTCGTGACGGCACGAATCGCAATCACATGTTCGTAGGTCCGCTGATCGCCCATTACCCCAACGGTCCTAATCGGCAACAACACCGCAAAGGCTTGCCAGATCTCGCGATAGAGGCCTGCGGCTCGGATCTCCTGATCGACGATCGCTTCCGCTGCGCGCAAGATCGCCAACCGTTCCGCAGTCACGGACCCTAACACGCGAATCGCTAAGCCTGGCCCTGGGAACGGTTGTCGCCAGATAATTTCGTCCGGCAATCCCAGCTCTTTGCCCAACACCCGGACTTCATCCTTAAATAACTCCCGAAGCGGTTCAATCAGCTTGAGTTTCATACGAGCCGGCAATCCCCCAACATTATGGTGTGTCTTGATCGTTGCGGACGGCCCCTTAAAACTCACACTCTCGATCACATCAGGATAGAGCGTACCTTGCACGAGATACTTGGTGCCTTTGAGCTTCTTTGATTCCGCTTCGAATTGCTTGATGAACTGCCTACCGATGATCTTCCGTTTTCGCTCCGGGTCCGTCACATTTTTGAGACCAGCCAGAAATTGCTTCGTGCCGTCCATAATCCGTAGATTCAGATGCAGCTGCGAGGCGAAGGTCTTTTGGACTTGTTCCCGTTCCCCTGCCCGTAAAACTCCGTTATCGACAAAAATACACGTCAGTTGGTCGCCGATCGCCCGGTGCGTGAGCGCCGCTGCCACCGATGAATCCACTCCACCGCTTAATGCACAAATCACCCGCTCCTTCCCGACCTGTTGGCGAATCTGTGTGACCGCCGTCTCGACATAAGACTGCATGGTCCAGGTCGGTTTGCAGCCGCAAATCTCATACACGAAGTTGCGGAGGATCTGCGTCCCTTCCGGCGTATGTGCCACTTCGGGATGGAACTGCAAGCAATAGATGCGGCGCTTATGATCGTCGCGCTTCATTGCCGCGACAGGCGAGTTGCTCGTGTGGGCGATCGATCGAAACCCTTGCGGCATCCGCTCGATGCGATCTCCGTGCGACATCCACACCGCCGTCTTCTTTTCAGCGCCGACACCTTTAAAAAGATCGCTCTCATCGTCGATCATGAGATCGGCGCGGCCATACTCCCGATGCGACGACTTGCCGACTTCTCCGCCGGAGAGATGCGTGACGAGCTGCATGCCGTAGCAGATGCCGAGGATCGGAATCTGTTGATCAAAGAGCTCCTTCGCGATGACCGGCGCTTTCTTCTCGTAAACGCTGGAGGGTCCGCCGGACAGCACAATCCCCTTCGGCCGATAGGCCAGAATGGTGGCCAGCGGGACGGTACAAGGGAAAATTTGAGAATAGACTTGGGCTTCGCGGATGCGTCGAGCGATCAGCTGCGTATACTGTGAGCCGAAATCGAGGACGAGAATTCTATCGTGCCAGAGTTCCATCGCAGCGTGAAAAGTAAAACGTTAGAGGTTAGATGAGAGCGATCGACGAAACGCTTCTAGGAAAAACATTTCACATTTTACCTTTCACGTACCTATTCCCAATCCATCCGGTAGTTTGGTGCCTCTTTGGTAATGATCACGTCATGCACGTGGCTTTCACGGAGACCGGCCACGGATTGTCTGATGAACGTGGCCTTCCGTTGCAGATCAGCAATCGTTTTACAACCGCAGTAGCCCATCCCCGACTTGACGCCGCCGACCAACTGGTACACGACCGCTGCCAACGGGCCTTTATAGGGAACGCGTCCCTCTATCCCTTCCGGAACAAGCTTCTGCGCCGACCGGCCTGCCTGTCCGTATCGATCTCCGCCACCCCGCTCCATTGCCCCGATAGAACCCATGCCGCGATACACTTTGTAAGTTCTCGCTTGATAGAGGACCGTCTCGCCGGGAGATTCTTCGGATCCGGCAAAGAGCCCGCCGAGCATGACGGACGAGGCCCCGGCAGCCAGGGCCTTTGTGATGTCGCCAGAAAACTTGATGCCTCCATCGGCAATGATCGGGACTCCGCTTCTATTCAAAACCTTGGCGCAATCTGCGATGGCGGTCAACTGTGGCATCCCGGCGCCCGACACGATGCGCGTCGTACAGATCGATCCCGGTCCGACCCCAACCTTCACCGCATCGACTCCAACTTTGAGCAGGTCTTTCGCTGCCTCGGCCGTGCCGATATTTCCCGCCACCAGCTCAAGATCCGGATACAGCTTCTTGATCATCCTTGCAGTATCCAGTACGGCCTGCGAATGCCCGTGCGCCGTGTCGATCACCACCAGATCCACACCGGATTTTTTCAGCAGAGTCACTCGCTCTTCCGTATCCCGCCCTACTCCGACCGCGGCGCCCACCCGTAACCGCCCATGACCATCCTTACAGGCGTTGGGATACTTGATACGTTTTTCAATATCCTTGATGGTAATGAGGCCTTTCAGCTCATATTGTTTGTTCACGACGGGCAGCTTTTCAATTCGATGTTCATGGAGAATTTCTCGCGCCTTCTCCAGACTGGTGCCCTCCGGCGCCGTCACCAACCGTTCCCGCTTCATGACTTGTGAAACCTTCAGGTCCATCCGGCTTTCGAATCGGAGATCCCGATTGGTGAGGATCCCGACCAGCTGGCGCCCCTTGGTGACAGGAATGCCGGAGATCCGATACTTCGCCATCAGCTGGTGGGCATCGCGAATTGTTTCATCCGGCGAAATCGTCACCGGATCCAGAATCATTCCGCTCTCCGATTTCTTGACCTTATCCACTTCGATCGCTTGATCGGCCGGAGACAGCACCCGATGAATGATGCCCATCCCACCTTCGCGCGCCATGGCGATCGCCAGTCGAGCTTCTGTCACGGTATCCATCGCGGCACTGACGAGCGGAATATTGATCCGGATATTGCGCGACAGCTGAGTGCCGGTTTCAACATCGTTGGGCAGAATCTGAGACTTGGCCGGCATGAGGACCACATCGTCGTAGGTCAATCCCAGTCGCGGTTCTTTATCAAGCATCGTTCCCTCTTCAGACTTTCTGGGTTCGTTGCGCCTTCTCCAACTCAGCCAGCTCCTCGGCCTCATCCTGCAACCGCTCACTGCCCTCTTCCGCAGGCATGAACTGCTGCACGCGCGTGTTGCCGCTGTCGACGACAAAGACACTCCCCTTCGCATCGACCGCAATCCCATAGGGAAAATTGAATTGCCCGTCACCGTTTCCGAACCCGCCCCATTGCGTGATGAAATTCCCCTCACGGTCGAATTTTTCGATGCGGTGATTGCCCGTATCTGTCACGTACACGTCGCCGGCCCCATCGACGGTAATTCCCCAAGGGGAGCGCAACTGACCGGCTTCCTGTGCCAACGGACTGCTGGCATGCCCGGCAGCTGGACTGCCTCCCCACTTCGTCAACAACTGCGGCAACACATTGGTACTGGTGTCGAATTTCTGGATGCGATGGTTCCCCATGTCGACGACGTAGACCGATCCATCCTCCTGATCGACGGCCACGCCGCGCGGAAAATAGAACTGCCCATCGCCATTCCCAAAGCTGCCCCAGGCCATGATGAACTCGCCCGTCATGTCGAACTTTTGTACACGGAAATTTGCGCTGTCGACGACATAGAGGTAGCCACGTACACGGTCGACCGCGATCCCCCACGGGGCATTAAACTGCCCCTCGCCGTTCCCACGCGAGCCGAATTTCATCAGATATCCACCAAGCTTGCCATCGAACTTTTGCACGCGATGATTGTTCGTGTCGACCACCCAGACATCGCCTTTCCCGTCGCAGGCCATCCCAGTCGGATTGTGAAAGTTGGCGTTCGCCGACCCGAAGTTCCCCCAGAGGATAATGAAGTTTCCAGCGTTATCGAACTTCTGAATGCGATTGTTGCCGTTGTCGACGACAAACAGCGATCCCTGCTGATCCACGGCGAGTCCATACATGGGTGCCATGAATTCGCCGCCATGTAACAGCGACGCGCCACGACCCGGCTTCCCCCATTTCGCCACACACAGATATCCGGACGTATTGACCAGAATGGTCGCGGTCGCTGGTGTCGAGACATTATTGCCGACATCCTTAAACCACACGTAAATCGTTTTTTGCCCGTCCGTAGGGGACAGTATAAAGGGAATGGTCGCCCCAAACTTGATGGCCGGTGTCACCTCGACCCACCCCGGAGTACCGGCCATGGGAGTCAATGGGCTTTCCGAAATGAAATAGGCGCCGACCCCCGTGTCTAAATCGGTGGCTGAGATCGTCACGACGATATCCGGTGAGTTCGTCATGAACGCTCCGTGGTTGATCACCGCATACGGATTCTGCGGTGCCGTGATATCAATCAGGACAGGCGTCGCCGTCACTTCTTCCGATAAGCCGCTTTCCGCCCCATCTTCGAATGACGCCGTCACCGCATAAAAATAAGGGGTATCGTTCGTAAGACCTTCGTGCGTATAGGGATTCGTCACGCCTTCGATCTTGGTCGCTCCTTGTATCGTGAGATGAGGAGAGGTACTGAAATAGAGGTTGTAGGCTTGGGCGCCCGGCACTTCCATCCAGCTCAGGAAAACCTCCGTATCGCCGGCCTTCACCGCAAGACTGCGGGGTGGCTGTATTGATCCGACCTCCTCTACCTGCGTCGGCTGCTCTTTACCACGATTCATTTCTTCTTCAGTCGGTATGTACTTGAGCACGCGGTTATTGCCGCTATCGACGACGAAGACGCACCCTTCCTTATCCACTGCGATCCCATAGGGGAAATTGAGCTGCCCCTCGGTTTTCCCTCGATTGCCGAACGAGCAGAGAAAGGTTCCGTTGCCGTCGAACTTCTGAATTCGGTGATTTCCACTATCGACGACATAGACGTTCCCGAGTGCATCGCACGCGATGCCCCACGGCGACTTGAACTGTCCAGGTCCATTTCCCTCGCGACCCCATTTCGTCAAAAAGCTGCCGCGGGTATCGAACTTTTGAATACGGTTATTGCTCTCATCGGCGACATAGATATTGCCGACGAAATCCACCGCCACACCGCGGGGGAAAAAGAATGCCCCGTCGAAGCTGCCGTCGCGTCCCCATTTCAACAGCGGTTGGCCATCGGCTTGGAACTTTTGAATGCGCGAGTTGCTGGTATCAGACACATAGACATTCCCGTCTTGATCCGTCGTGAGTCCCCACGGCACGTCGAAGCGGCCCATATCGGCACCGCGCCAGGCAAACCCAAACTTGCCCCAGGCCTTCTGCACATTGCCTTCCAAATCGAACTTTTGCACACGGTTATTTCCGCTATCAGCCACATACACAACATCGTCCGGTCCAACCGCCAGCCCTCGTGGATAATAGAACTGCCCTTCCTGGGAACTGGGCTCACCCCCCCATCGAGCCAAAAACGTTCCGGTCTTGTCGAATTTTTGGATCGAATGGTTGTCGGTATCGGCCACGTAGATATTGCCGTCCTTGTCGAGCGCAACCCCCGTGGGGGAGCTGAGCTCACCATCCTCCACACCTTCCCGACCAATCACCATCGAGAGGAGATACGGCGACGGAATTGCCATCACTTCTTGCGATTCAGGACTTTCTCCCTTCGAGGTCACCACAGTGACCACATAGTGATAACAGGTCCCATTCGCAAGGTCGTCGTGAACGTAAGGACTGGTCGGACCTTCGATACAGCTGGCCTTCTCTTTTTTCACACCGATGACACTCTTGAAATCGTCGGAGCTGGCAATCGGACGGGTCAGCTCGGAAAACTTGATCTGTACGCCCTTCGTCGTCTGAAAATAGAGGTTGTAATACATGGCATCCGGAACCGAATCCCATGTAATCGTAATACGTCCGTTGCCGGGTTTGGCCTGAACATTCTGGGGAGGAGACGGAAGTTCTTCCTCCTCCGCTACCGAATCCCCACCACCCCATTCATCATGAAGACCTTGAACGAAGAGACGGAACCGATCGGCGTAGCGGATGTCATCAAAGAGCCAGTCTTTCATCACGGTGTTGCCTCGATTTGCTTATGGGAACGGTTCAGAAACAGTGGATCTTTCAATCGCTTAGACTTGGGTTGAACACTCTAACAAAGCGACGGAAATGGAGTCAAGGTAACGATCAATGATGTGGTCGAACGAGAGAATAAATTACCCTCTATGGTATCCATGGTCGAATCGATTACAATATCCAGATACGACCGCACCAGAAGTCCTGTTTCGGTTAGGGAATCTCTACGGACCTCTTGTGGCTGTTAGGCAAAGACCGCTCATCGTCAAGGGAATGATCTACTATCGATTTTACCCTTAAGATCACGTATCACTTGCTACAAATAAAGGTAACCGACCTATGAAAATGTTTCAGGTCAGACAGACCATCACATACGATTTGACACTGGCTGCGGGAACGGAGCAGGAGGCGATCTTGAAGGCGAAAGGTATTCCGTTGGCTCAATGGACCGCTGAAACCGACGAGATCACAGCTGAGATGATCGACGAGACAGACGAGATCGACGACTATTGATCCGGCAACCCGCAGTGGATCTTCAAATGGAGAATACACGATGCCCCTTGCTCACACCGTTCTAACTTCACTTCTCTGTCTATTTCTGATGCTACCCGTGATGACGGATGCGGAGGCCGCGGGAGACAAAGGCCAGAACATGGGCCAAGTGAAGCCGCCCTTGGACAAGAAATTGGACAAAAAGACCGAGGAGCGAGGTCGGTATCTCATCAAGATTGCCGGCTGCAACGACTGCCATACTACCAGCTATGCAGAAGCGGCTGGAAAGATACCTGAGCAAGACTGGCTCAAAGGAGACTCGATCGGTTGGCGTGGTCCCTGGGGAACAACGTACGCAAGCAATTTACGGCTCTATATGCAAAATCTCTCGGAAGGCCAGTGGATCCAGGTATCACGCGCCGTCGAGTTTCGCCCTCCAATGCCCTGGTTCGTCCTGCGCGAAATGACGGATGAAGACTTGCGAGCGATCTATCGATTCATCCGACATCTTGGACCAGCCGGCGAACCGGCACCCACCTACCTCCCACCGGATCAGGAACCGCCCAAGCCCTACATTCTGTTTCCATCCAGTGGGGAGGCGTCGAAGTAAATCACCTCCTCACTCGTAGCGCTTGGGACAAGACGCCTCCACTCTTAAGGCAAAACCCAAGCCCAAGGCACCGGCACATACACATCGTACCGGTGCATCAACTGGCAATCAGAGTATAGGAACAGAAAACTGAACGGATCCCCTTTCTCCTTCGTTCCCTACTGACTTTTCTTGTAGACGACTATTCCACCAAGGAGAATCGCGAGCATGACGCCTGCGAATATTATGAAAGTAGTATCCATCTGCTACTCCTTTCGCCTTTCGTTCGTATCATGAATGCGGACGTTGCGTTCCTCCCCGCAATATTCTCACGCACATGACCTCACACAGTATAAACATCTTCCCTCCCTCAGACCCTTCTACTCCTGATAAACCTGACAACACCGCTGCGGGCAACTGTTCCCACAAGAGGAACGTTGCCCGCGCGAGGCGCTTAGGACGCCAGGTAGATCTCATTTGTGCTGATAGGGACCCGATCGAGGAATGGGATTACGAGCGCTTCGCCAGGAGCAATGGAATCCGATTACTAGCAAACGAATTCGCAGGCCAACCACTGTCTCCACCAGACTCGTCGTTATAAATTGAGCCCCTACGCGGGAACGGGACAGCCGATGGAGAACCGGCTAGCGTGACTGGTGAGACGCCCGCCCATAACTCGGCGGGCCGCTGTGATCCGGTGGACTAAGATCTTCCATCTTCACCTCCTCCTTGATTCGGAATCATTTGGAGAATCGTGCAGACAGTGAGCTATTGTTTCTCTCTATACCTCTTCAATCCTGCCTGTCAACTGGGAAAATTCAAATTTCTTCCGGATATTTGAGCAAGCATAAGCTATGCCATCGCTATCCGAAAGGACAACAATTGATACAGGTGATACAGGATACAAGATCAGACTTCTCTACTATTTTTCCTGTGAGTTGGCAGGCCTGCAGAATGCTACCGCTGCACACGGAGGATGGGTCCAAGGGTCAGCCATTTCGTCGGACCCAGGGCAGCTCTATGGGGGAGATGAGCCACGTACCAGAACACAATGTCTTGCTCTTGGACACCTTGATTGTCTTCGTCATACCCAAGTTGGCCGCGTGCTCCAAAGCTCCATGGCACATCCTCGCTCACGTTGGCGCGACGGATGGCCACATCGAAATCAGCAAACTTGTCCCGCTCGCCATCGTCCTTTAATGGATCGTACCCTGTACCGGGGATCACCCAGACCCCGTGGCCGTTCAGTTGATCACGAATCAACCACGTCTTGTTGAGCACAGGAATCTTGACATCATTTCGCTCATTCGTGTACTTCCTCCACCCTGGACCCCATCCATAATCTGCCCCGCCGTCTTCATGTACAAAGACTTGGTCCATTCCATTCCCGTTAATATCAAAGTCGAAACGCCAATAGGGATGGTGATCATGGTCGGTATTGCACGATAGGCCTCGGCTATGCAGCACGGGACGGATTTCCCCATCTTCCGAGAGATGCCATGATTGATACAGATGATATTCGCCAATTCGCGCATAGATGCCCACCTCGAGCCACTTCGCGGTATTCTGGGTTGAGCTTTCTATGCAGACCTTTTGATCACCGCAATTCAGGATCGGAACCAGATCCTGCCACCGCAGCCGGTCTTGAAATGGTCCACATCGCCCGCTATCAGCACGCGAGCCGAACCACGTAAACGGATTCCACCAGACCCGCTCCTTGACGTACTTCACACGAACCACCGGCATACTGGCCTTGGCGAGTATCAGCTCATCGGCGTACTTCACGTTTCGCAGTGCGAGCCCTGTGTTGTCCCGAACCTCCCAGTCGAAACTCCACGGCCCCCAGGTCACGTGTTCGGACTGTGTCTCGGCGAAAGCCGTTCCCAACCAGGAAAACATGCAGAGCAGCAAGACACCGATAGAACAGATTCTCTTCATCACCCTCCTCTCACGAACGAGGCGGCTCTTCACCGGCCTCGAGAACTTTATCTTCCGTGAGGTCAATAACCGCCCAAAATTTGGGATCACCGCCCTGTCCCTCTGAAAACGTAATCCATATCGTCCGATGGCCGTAGCCCGGATCATTTCGAAAGAATCCCTGATCAGGCTGCATCAGAAGTCCGTGCCCTTGTAGTTGGTCGACTTTACCGACCAGACGAGGGTCCGCTTTGGCTAATTCGATTCCCCGTTGCACATCTTGTTGACCTTCCGGTGGCTGATACCCGTCACGCCGATCGACACTAAGAACACCTGATTTCTTCACACGGACTTCGACAGCCACATTCTGACTGTAGCTGTAATAAACAAGGCGAACCAGGCCGGTGGTCTGCCGACAACAGCCAAATGTAATTTTGCCATCCGGTGGAATCCGGTCGGCGTCGATGAAGGCCCAACGGCTCCCAAGCTGCGGAATGACGCCTCGGTCGTTCTCGGCCACCGTTCGGAAGGTCGCCACCTCGTCGGCAGTCAGCACGACCGATTCATTGACAGCCCGCTTCACGGCTGTCTCTCCAGAAACACCAACCATTTTCGGTTTGTGGTGCCCAGCGGTCTCTTCACCGGTAAACTGAAGACTGTGAGGAGAAGGAACCTCCTCAGGCAACTTGGCCTTCTGCGCTGCGGTTTCCGGATCCTCAGGTCCAAAGGGGCCACGTGAGCCGGCATCCAGCGTGCACCCGCTCCCAATCCCCACAACCATGCAGAGAACGAACGCCTGTCGCATCGATCGGTCTTTCACACCCTCACACCGCCAATTTCCCGGCAATTCCGATCGCAAGCCTCGAAACACGCGCGGCAGCCTTAATGACCGCGGCGCGTTTCTTACGAGATGCCGCGTCGAGAACCGCCTCTCTCATCAAATCTTTGTAGGTTTTGATTTCGTCCGTGCTGAACGGGACGACCTGGGCAATCGTCTCATTATTGAAGGTATTGGCCAGCTGCACGTAGAGATTGGAAATCTCTGCCGCATAGATTCCGCGCCGAAGGGGGTCGTTTTTGTAGGTCTCGAACTTTTTTCGCAGCGCCGCGACTGCTTCCAAGAGCGCCTTTTGACGGACTCTGGTTTCATCAGTCTTCCCGACCGCAAATTCCACGGCACCGAGCCGATCGACCAAACCATTCGCTTCTTCACGAGCATGGTCTACCTGAACAGACAAATCGCTGATCTCCTGATGCGCGCTCTCGGCAGTCTCCATCAACTGTTTGATCAGGCTGTCGTTGTCTTCCAGAAAACCCACGACCCCCGCGATACTGGTTTCCATGGTGGTGCTTCCTCCTATTGCCCGTCTTCTTTCTTCAGGTTATCCAGAAGGTTCACCAAGTCGGATGTCAACGTCTGGGCGCGTTGCAACGCGTGCACGCGCACGATACGCGCGCCCACGACTTCTTCTAACGCATCATTGACGGTTCGTGAGTGGTTGACAATCTCCATGATACGATCCGACTGTCCTGGAGCCTGTTCGATCAACGCGGACACAAACTCAGGGTCGACCGACGCGAGAGCGGATTTGTCAGCATAGCGCCTCAATTGGGCATGGAGCGCCGCCGTCTTTTTCCAGGAGTCGTTCAAGGCATTTGCGGCATCGCGCAGACCGCAGAAATCGTCTTCAAATTGATCCCACACGGCCTTTTCCAATCCTTGGTAATCAGCCAGATAGATCTGACTGACGAGATAGGCCGCAGCATAGGCGGCCTCGCCTTTTTTGCTCGCAACATTGCGATAGGACGAGAGGACGAATTGGTGCTTCGTCTCGTGTGTCCGCAGCGACTTGAAGGCTTCGTGCAAATCGTTCCGGGCCTTTTCTAAGAACTTGATCCTCTCTTCCGTTTCTTTTTGAAACAGGTCGATGTTCGTCTGAGCCGCGTCGATCTTTGCGCCTTCCTTGTGCAAGAGATCGCGCACGGCATCACTGTGAATCGAGTTGCAGCCCACCACGCTCATGAGAACCAACCCGATTACCAAGGTTGCACCTTGTCGATTCATCATCCTTCTGACCTCCCCAGCGAACAGAACATACCGCCTCAGCGACGCAGCGTTCTCACAGCCTCGGCCAGTGATTGCACTTCATTGCGGGATAAGGTGACATCGATATCCAAGTATTGTTTGATGATAGCGTTGATCCGCCGGACTGCCTCGACGTTCGTACGGTATTGATCGAACGCCGCCACGTCCATCGTCGAGGACACTGCCGAATCTTTCTCGACACGCTGTTCCACTCGCCCGATCAACTCAGGGAGCTTCTGTAGGAGCGTGTTCATATCTGCGGTGCCTGCCTGAAACACCACCTGCCCCGTCGGCCCTTTTCGCTCCGGAAGATGCTTGAGCCGAAGGTCGTTGATCAGCGCGATCACCTCAGGCCCCAATAGATCCGCATCATCGCCGGCTAAATCCGCATCGCCGACGTCAGTCAACTTCGGATTCGTCGTGGCCCATTGCAGCGCAAGATTGAGTTTCAGCCGAGTTTGAACATACCGATACCACTGGTGATGGCGCGAGGTGACCTGCTGCACCAGCTCACGGTATCCCTCCATCAAACGCTGGCTCTCGATGTACGCGTGGTCTTTGGCGATGAGGGCTTGTTTCACCTCTGGGGGTGTGACACACCCGGTGAAAACCAAACTCAGCGCGGCAAGAAGAATGTGCGCCGCTTTCATGGTGATTCCTCCTTCCGACTCACGCCCGGAACGAGCACGAACGAGAACGCCACGTGTCTACGGCCAGCGAAATATTGGAAAGCGAATTCAGGGTAGCGAGGGGAATCGTCGATTGCAAGGGGAATATCAGGTATTTTTTGATTTTAGTGCGAGCGAGGTCTGCACCCGCTAGTATAATCAAGTAGCATTACTAGGGGAGCCCTCGGATGATTTCTTGGTAGTAGGCATCGATCATCGCCGACCGAGCCCGCTTGTCGATCACGACTTGCCGTTGATCGAAGGTATTCGCGCAGTACAGGTAGGAGAAGTCGCCGCTCGTGCCACGTTCAACATGCACTTGTCGGCCGTCCGGTTCTTGCCGAGTGGTCTCGTGCACGACGACACGATCTTGCAACTCCTCCCACACGCCCTGAGCCGACGGCCAATGGTTTTCGCACAACGGCTTCTCAGGATCGCTCACGGAGTGGGCCATGTCCTGAACAAACGGGGGACCATCATCCCGCTCAGGTCTTTCATCCCAAGATGATGATGTCTGGAATCCTCGATGCACAAGAAAAAGGGGTCCATCATCTACTGCTTCTTCGATAGTTCGATAGTGAACCAATGCAGGAGGTCCCACCAGATCGAATCCCCTCCTTGATAAGGCCCGTTGAAAAGGCACACGCCGGGACAGTTGCCTGGTTTTCTCGCTCACAATCATCCGGCCGTGGGGCCGTAAGACTTCACACACCCGATCAAGCCTGACTCCAAGCCCCGTCCGCTGCTCAAACGAGGATTGCTGCGGTGGATCATGTCCGCGCTCGAACGTTTGCCAACTGAGGCTGGGAAGCCCTGGATCATGCTCGGCTTGCATCAGCACATGGGTCGCAATCACCAGATCGTAACATCCTGATAATGCGTCCGCCTCAGCATCGACACATTCGAAGCGAATGTTGGCCACGCCGAGTTCACCGGCCATATGCTGCGCGAGCTCGATCGAGGCACGCGAACGATCAAGTCCTACAAACGTCTTATCGGGAAACTGCCTAGCGTAAAAGGTCGTCAAAATTCCTGGGCCGCAGCCGAAATCCAGAATGGCCTCCGCCGAGCCAAGCAACCCACAGACCCGGCACCCAAGTTCCTCATAGTATTCATAGCGCTGGCTGTAGAGAACGGGAAAGATCGTTGGGGATGCCGTGCGATCATAAAAGGCGATCTCATCGGCGCGAGAGCCCTCGCATTTTTGTTCAGCGAGGCGTGCAAGCTGCGCGAGCTCGTCGGATGAGAGGTGCTGTCGCTGCCATGCGAAATATTCGGGATCTGACGTGAAATGCCGAAGTCCCCACCAGGCAAGGTGATCGTGAAGCGTCGTTCGTCTCTCGTCCGAGGAACGGAGCATAGGGCTAATGACTGACGGCATCGGGCCATGAGGGGTTAGGAGATACGCCCCACGTTTCTCACTTCACGAGAATCACGGCCGTTTGAGCATGATGGCATCAAAGTAGGTGTCCGGAACGGGATGCGGCAATCGGAGTTGACCCATCCCAAATGCCACGTACTTCTCGAAGGTCAATTGCTCCAAGCCGATAGGACCTTTGGCATGCAGCTTCCCCACACTCAGTCCCATATCGGTTCCCATCCCGAAACCATCGCCGGCATGAAGCCTGGTCGACGCGTTCACTAATACCGCACCGGCATTGACCTCTCGCGTAAACCGCATGGCCGAGTCATAGCGACTGGTGGCAATCCCGGCGGTGAGACAGGGGCCATGCGCCTCAATGTGCTCCAAGGCCTCACTGAGATCTTCTACCATTTTAATAGCGAGAACCGGACCGGAAAACTGTGTCTGCCAATCACCGTCCGTAGCTGGAACGATGGCCGTATGACCTGTCATCGCCATCTGCCCCATCAGCGCGACCGTCTTTGGGCACGCGCGTACTTCAATCTTGAATTGGTCCAGCAGTCGATTGATCAATGGAGGCAAGAACTGTCGTCCCACGACCTGCTGCACAAGCAACGTATCGAGCGCGTTGGCGGCCCCCGTGTGTTGCACTTTTGAATTGATCACCAGATTCTGCGCCATGGGAAGATCAGTGTCTTCATCAATATACAAATGCGTGAGCCCGCCGTCATCACAGAGGATTGGAACCTTGGCTTGCTCTGCAGCGGTTTTCCGCAAACCGGGTCCGCCTCGCACGATCATCGCATCCAGACCTTTTCCCGCTCGCATCAATTCGAGCGCCACTTCCTTTTCATCGCGGTCGATGAGCACCCATGCCCCCGGTGGCAGGCCACCCGCTACCGCCACGTCCTGCAACCGAACGTCAATCGCCTGATTCGTCCATCGCCAGTCCGCAGCTCCACGAAAGATGCACAGGTTACCCGACTTGAGACAGAGCGCGATCGATTCCACCATGACAAGCGGATTCCGCTCGGAAATCACCCCGATGACCCCGATCGGCACCCTTACCCGTGACACTTGCAGCCCATCAGGACGTTCCTGTCTGGAGGTCACGAGTCCGACGGGATCCGGTAGATCGGCGATGAGATGAAGTCGATCTGCCATCTCCTTAATATGGTCGGCCGTCACACGCACTCGAGCGACCGCAGCCTTCATCCGATTTCTCGCATCAGCGCTGTCGAGAGACTTTCCTAAGGCTTCAATATCCTTGGCGTTGGCCTCGAGAATGACCGATTGATCCGATAAGACCCGGTCAGCCATGGCATGAACCGCAGCCGACTTAACCGCACCAGAAAGACGAGACACCTCCAGCGACACTTTTCTGCTATTCTTTAATAGCTTGTCGATATAGAGCTTACTGGGGATTTCTGGCGGCATGGGAGATAGAGCTTTTGCGCGATTGCGTCCTAAGGATTCATTGCATTCAAGCCGAGACCCTGAGAAAATGATGCCGACCCGTCGGGGACTATACCACGCATTTTTTTGACGAGTAAACCGGGTATCGTCTGTTGTGTTTCGCCGAGAACAATTCAGGCCTGAGGATCACGCCTGAGAAGTTGGTACTTGGTACATAGAGGCGCAGCTTACCCGCGTGAGAGGAGGACCGATGTGGTTTGAGGCACGAATGGCTGGGCATGGCCCTTGGGTGATGCTCTGTATATTCATGGCTGGTGCACTGGGAGGCTGTACGGAGCTGAAACCTCTGAAGCCCATGAATGCTCCGACGCAAGCGACCCCTGAACAAGCAGCAGAACGAGATCGAGAGAGCCCCACTCCCAAGGTCGTGCAGGCACGTCCGGAGGGGACTAATCAGCAACAGTGTGTGGTAGATTTCGACGATGAAGGCGCGCTGAGCCACATCCTCGCCCAGGCCAGGTCGACCATTGCCCACAAAACAGGCCGGGCACCTTCCGGGCAATTGCAGATGTGCGATCCCTCCAAACATAGTGACTGCTGGACCTATCGCCAACACTGCTCCAGGCATGATGTGAATCTGGATAGTATGGGTCTCGCTCATTTTCACCTTAGTATGGAAACTGGAATCGAGTGCTACACCTTGCCGGATCCCGGAGACGGCCTAGGGCGAGGCTTTGGCAGGCTGGTCGAATGGAAGTGCACTAATGTCGATTGGGCCAGAACCCCCCGGGTCCTGTCCTCCCATGATCTCAACCAGTGGATCAAGGTCTGGGTCAGTGATGCTGAAAATCACGCTCCCACGTATTTCGACATGGAATCTATTCGCATACTGCCGGATACCTCGATCCAACTGTGGTTCCGAAAGCGCGATGGGACCTGGTGGTTCTGGCAGGAGCTGAAGGCGGGTACCACCTGGAATATTCGCGAATGGGTACGCGATGTATCGGAAGTGCGGCTGCGAGGAACCAGAGCAGGACGAGCCAGCTCCTACGTGATCGATTCCCTTGTGATTCGAGACTAACGCGAGTTATAGCGCCACGTGATGACTTGGTTCTCACCTCGAGACCGATACACGACTCGGAGCAAATCAGGTAGATGCCGACCGGCGTTTTTCTTCTCGCGCCAGCACAGAGGCCAGCCAAGCCCACAGCCCCATCATGGGAACCAATGCCCAGGCGATGTGAGTCGTGGTGGCACCCAGAGTTTTCAGGCCAGTCACCAGCCAGGCTGTCGAGGCGTCGCCGCCGCGTGAGATGGCTGTATCGATGAAGTTCTTGGCCTTATATTTTTCTTCACGGTTGACGACCGTGAACAGAACCTCCCGTGCTGGTTTCGAGAGCGCATACTCCCCCACTCGCCGGACTACGGAAAAGACAACATAGAGCACGAGGGTCGGCCATACCGCGATTCCCACGAACCCGGCCAAGCTGATGAGTGGGAGAAACAGTAACGGTGCAATCAAGCCGAACCGACCGATGACCCGATGCGTGATAAATATCTGGGTCAACCACGTGAGAAGACTGGTCAGGAAATCTACCGAAGAGAAGAGCCTGGTGCGCGCCTCCGGTTGGTCGAGATACTCCGATACCAATCGAGTCTGCTCAAGATACAGAAAGGTGGCTGTCATAGTGAGAAGACTCAGATAGCCGCCAATCCCAAGTAAATACGGCGACGAAAACGTCAGACGAATTCCGGCGAGAAAACTCCCATGAAGAGGCTCGCCCCGCTGAGCCCGATGGTGGGCACTCTGCCTCCGTCCCCATCGTTCCAACCAATAGACACAGCCGAGACAGGCGACGAGAAATAGGCTTGATGCGAGCATCAGCACCGGAACCGAGAATAGAAACGTAAGGCCCGTTGTGAAGAGCGGACCGATCAACGCTCCGCTGCTCCCCCCTGCGGCGATCACTCCGAACAATCGCGCCCCCTGCTCGGGGGTAAAGAGGTCGGCCATAAAACTCCAGAACACCGAGACGATGAACAGATTGAACACCGACAACCAGATAAAAAATCCCCGAGCCACCCACTCCGGAGCCATCTGACTCGTCATGAACCCATAAAACAACAGGAGATTGGTGATAAAGAACGTGTAGACGGTCAACAGCAATCGGTAACGCGAGCATCGCGCCGAGAGCCATCCGAATAGCGGTGTGACGCAGAGCATGGTCAGGAAGGTTCCGGACATCATCCATGGAAGATTGTGCAACCCCCCTTCAATAGCCATTTCGTCACGAACGGGACGGAGGATGGAATAGCCACAGAGGAGACAGAAGAAATAGGCGAACGCCCAGGCCAATGGAACGAGCTCTTCCCGTTCGGCTCCGAGAAACTCAGCACAGCGAGTCAGAAATGGTCGATCAGGTTCGGCCATGCCTCAGCACTGTATCAGTTATCGTTTCGCCTGTAAGTAATATATCTGCTAGAATGCTCAAACCATGGGGAATTCCCGGGAGGGGGCATGCATGATCGACCTTCGGAGCGACACCGTCACCAAACCAACGGACGAGATGCGGAAAGCCATGGCGCGTGCCGAGGTCGGCGATGATGTCTATGGGGAAGACCCGACCGTCAATCGTCTTCAGGATATGGCGGCCAATATGCTCGGCAAGCGCTTCGCACTCTTCGTCCCGTCCGGGACGATGGCCAATCAACTCGCGATCCGATCACAGACCCAGCCCGGACAGGAAATTATCGTGGAGAGCAAGAGTCACATCGTCCGCTACGAGCAGGGCGCTGCGGGTGCGTTGGCGGGCGTGCAACTCCATTGGATCTACGGTGAGCGCGGCGTCATGTCTGCGGAGCAGGTCGAAGCGGCTATCCGACCGAACGATCCCCACAGCGTCACGACAGCCTTAATTTGCCTTGAGAACACACATAACGCCGGAGGCGGCACGATTTATCCGCTCTCCACCATCGAGCGAATCCGTGCCATCGCCGTCCGGCACGGAATCCCCATGCACCTTGACGGGGCGCGGCTGTTCAACGCCGTCGCTGCGACGACACTGCCACCGACGGTGTATGCGCAGCACTTTGAAACCGTGTCGCTCTGTTTATCCAAAGGCCTCGGAGCCCCGGTTGGATCCCTGTTGCTCTCGAACGACCAACAGGTCCTCGATCGCGCGCGCCGATTCCGTCGGATGTACGGCGGCGCCATGCGTCAGGCCGGCATCGTGGCTGCCGCTGGGATCTATGCGCTCGAGCGGCATGTCCCACGTCTGAAGACCGACCATGAACATGCGAAGAAACTTGCACGCTTACTTCAGCAAATCCCCGCAATCCAGATCGTCCCCCAGCATGTGGAAACGAACATCGTGATTTTTGACATCATCGACGCGCGGCGCACCCCTGCCGAGCTCGTGGGCGCACTGGAAGAACAGGGCGTGCTCATCAATGCGCTTGGTGGAAACACGTACAGAGCGGTCACCCACTTGAATATCGTGGGAAAACAAATCGACGAAGCCGCCGCCATCTTTTCCAAAGTTCTTACGCATTGACCGTTCAACGTTGACACCTTCCTTCTTGCCCCATAGAATGCCTGGGAGCGATGTCTCAGGCTGGTTCCCTGTCGTGTATCGGGCTGGGCGTCAGCCATAAAGCCACCGGTAATCTCCCGATGGCATACAGGATTGATTCATACGCGTGATGGCTAACACCCCCGAGACCGTCATGAACACAGATACCACAACAAGTCTTCCCTCTCGTGAGGAACTGAACGCGGAGCTCCTCGAGGTCCCGGAACCGCCGGAACAGCCAGAGCTCCCCCCTCCGCCAGGATTTGAAGATGGCTTGGAGGTTGTTTTACGCCACGTGAAAGGCCGACGGGGTGGTGATTTGGTGGGCGCCATCCTCGTTGGATCAGGCGCGCGAAGGTCCGTCACACCCCACAGCGATATCGACGTGATTGCCCTCGTCAAGGGAGAGGCCGACCATCACGAGATTCTCCGCGTCGGCGACCGGCTCGCAGATATTCGGTACCATGGGTACCAGTCCGTGGAAGAGGACCTTGCCTATTCCCTCCGACTTCCTTCCCTGCTTCGAAAGGGTCGCATCCTCTACGATCACGATGGCGTCTGCGCCAAACTGATCGAAAAAGTGCACCATCAGTTTCGGCAAGGGCCGCCCCCGGCTTCTATCAATGAACAGATTCGCCTGAAGGCGCAATGCTATCACCAGCTTGGGAAAGCCCAGGATCTCGTAGAGAAACCTGGAACAGCCCACTATCTATTGACGTTATTCTACGAAGACTGCATCGGCGCATTCTTTCGTCTGAGAGGGTTTTGGCTGGTCGCCCCGGTGGACGTTCATCGGTTCATGTTCTCGCGCGAACCGACTCTCGCGGACTTGGCCGGGCAGTTCCTCACAGCCACGACTCTTTCCGACAAGCTCAACTTTGGCCGACAATTTGCCGATCTTCTCTTTAAGGATGTCCCAAATCCTGCTCGCATCGACTGACCGCAAGCCTCTAGGGAACCAGCATGCCCTGCGGAAGGGCCTGACTTTGTAGGAAACGGAAGGGACATCCGCCTGTTCGAACAAGGCTCGGCACGCGCGACATCCTCGATTATCGTCTTTCATACCAAGGAGTCCTTATGGAACTGGGATTTGTTGGGCTAGGTAAGATGGGCATGAATATGGTCATCCGTCTGCGGCGCGATCAGCACCGGGTCGTCGTGTATGATCGTTCCAGCGAGCTGATCAAACAGGCAGAAGGGCATGGCTGTGTCGGTGCTTCGTCGCTTGCCGATCTGGTGAGTAAACTTACCGCCCCGCGTGCCGTCTGGATCATGGTGCCGTCCGGCGCACCAACGGAAGAAACAGTGCAGGCGGTCGCCGCGTTGTTGAAACCCGGTGACACGATCATCGATGGGGGGAATACCCGTTTTCATGACGATGTCCGTCGTGCCGCCGAACTGAAGAAGCAAGGACTCCACTATGTGGATGCCGGAACGAGTGGAGGCATCTGGGGGCTGACGATCGGCTACTGCCTCATGGTCGGTGGCGAGGAATCAGTGGTCCAACGGCTTGCACCGGTCTTCAAGACCCTTGCGCCGGAGAACGGCTGGGCTCACGTCGGAGGGGTCGGAGCTGGGCACTATGTCAAGATGGTCCACAACGGTATTGAGTACAGCATGATGCAAGGCTATGCGGAAGGGTTTGAATTGATGGCGAAGAGCGAATACAAACTGGACCTCGCTCGCGTCGCGGATCTGTGGATGCATGGCAGTGTCGTCCGATCCTGGCTCCTGGAGTTGGCAGCAGGGGCACTCAAACAGGATCCCAAGCTGGAACACCTGAAAGGCTATGTGCAGGACTCGGGAGAGGGCCGCTGGATGATTGCGGATGCGATCGAAAAGGACGTACCAGTTCCAACCTTGACGACCGCGCTGTTTACCAGATTCCGGTCGCGGCAAGAAGAATCGTTTGCGGAAAAAATGCTGGCGGCTCTCCGGAATGCCTTCGGAGGTCACGCAGTACGTCGGTGATGCTCGAATCAGAATAATCTGCAGGATGTTCAAAAAGGCCTTCCAGCAAGGCCGCAGTGAGCGAAGAAGCGGAAGCGTGCTTATTTCTGTACGTTGAGCTTCTGAGCGACGCGAGAACGAAGCTGGAGGACTTTTTCAGCATCCTGCATAGGAGGACTTGATGGCGCCGACGACCAGTCAACGGATCGATATCAGCCCTGCGAAAGAAACTCTTCCTCCAGTGGAGCCTTGCACACTTGTCATTTTTGGAGGATCTGGAGACCTCGCCAAGCGCCGCCTCATTCCTGCCGTGTACAATCTCCTCCTCGATGGCCTCCTCCCCTCGAACTACCTGGTCTTGGGTTTAGGTCGCACGCCGATGACCGACGAGGAGTTTCGCACGACAGTCCGCGAGGGCGTCGTCACGCATTCCCGGCAGGCCCTGATCGACGAGACATGGAGCACGTTTTCTGAACACCTCTTTTATCTGGCAGGAGAAAACGACGATCCCCAGACCTATGCGCGGCTCAAAGAACGAGCCGAAGAACTCGAGCGCCAGTTCCAGTTGCCAGGAAATCGCATTTTTTATCTCAGCATTCCACCCAGCTCATTCACCGCAGTCTGCGAAGGGTTGTCTCATTCCGGTCTGGCAGGAACTCCGGGACCTCGCTCTCCCTACACCCGCATCATCGTAGAAAAACCGGTCGGGCGGGATCTGGCCAGCGCGAAAGCCATCAACGAGGTCACAGGCCGTGTATTCGACGAGTCACAGATTTTCCGGATCGATCACTATCTGGGCAAAGAAACCGTTCAGAATCTCATGGTCGTCCGTTTCGCCAACAGCATTTTCGAGCCGATCTGGAATCACAAATACGTCGACCATGTACAGATCACCGTGAGTGAAGCGGAAGGCGTCGGCACCAGAGCAAGCTATTACGAAGAAGCCGGCGCGTTGCGCGACATGATTCAGAATCATTTGCTGCAGTTGCTCTGCTTGGTTGCGATGGAGCCGCCCTATTCTCTCGATCCAGACGTCGTGCGAAACGCCAAAATGGAAGTTCTCCGCTGCTTGCGGCCCATCACGGCAAAGGATGTGGAGAAGTGCACCGTGCGAGCTCAGTATACGGAAGGAAAGGTCCATGACGCCCCAGTCCCAGGCTATCGCCGTGAAAAAGGCGTGAAGCCCGACTCCACCACTGAGACCTACGTGGCGGTGAAATGCTTCGTGGAAAACTGGCGATGGTCCGGAGTCCCTTTCTATTTGCGGACCGGAAAAGCGTTGCCCTTACGGGCCAGTGAAGTCGCGGTCCAATTCAAAGACATCCCGCAGATTCTCTTCAACGCCAATGCACAGAATCCTCAGGCCCCGAATGTCTTAGCCTTGAAAATTCAGCCGGAGGAAGGGCTTTCGCTTCGCATCGTCTCCCGCGTGCCGGGGACCCGCGCTCACACACATCCCGTTGAAATGGATTTCCAGTACGGAGAAGTATTCGGCCGTCCCTCTCCGGAAGCGTATGAACGCCTCTTGCTTGACGTCATGGCGGGTGACGCCTCACGCTTCATGCGGCGCGACGCTGTCGAAGCGTCCTGGGCCTGGATCACTCAGATCCTCGAAGCCTGGGAGAAGTCCGGCCAACGCTGGCTGCCCGAATACCAAGCCGGGACGTGGGGCCCAGTGGAAGCCGACCGCCTCATCCAAAACGACGGTCGCACCTGGCGGGTGCTGTAGATCCCTTAAAAAAACCGCCCCATCGACTGGTCAATTACCCAACACAATCTCAATCTGTTTCGCAATTTCTTCCCGCTTTCCCAGCCCTCCGATAAACTTGATGAATTCGCCGTTTCGATAGAACGCGAGGGCTGGGAGCGACACGACTTCCAGCTCAGCAGGAATCTGAAAATTCTCATCGACGTTCATGGTCAGAATCCGCACCTGATCGCCGCATTCTGTCTGCAACTGCTCCAGTTCTCTCATCAAGACCTGACAATGGCCACAGCCCGGCTTCCAGAACTCAACCAAGACTGGGACCGGCATGTCCCCAACTACTCGGTCAAACTCTCGATCGGTCACGCCTTGAAGAATGGCGCTCACGACGTTGTGGATCGAGCTAATAGTGGTTGTAGAATCTGAGCGACCATGTTGGCGAACAATTGATATCCGGCCGTGGTCAGATGAATCCCGTCGTTCGAATAGATCGACGCCAACTGGCCGCTCTCCGACTCGGCAGTGGCGGTGAACAGATCAACGTGCCCGATGCCCTTCGTGTCGGCATAGTCCTGGATAAGTCGGTTTAGTTCGTGTCGCCTGGCAAGATGGCCAGCTATCCACTCCCGTCCTTCACCGCTTTCCGAGCCATCTTCTATGCGGATTGACGGAATGGTCACTGGAAGCGGCAGGCTGCCCATCGCGAGAGCCTGTTCATACATCGTGACCAAATTGCGCATGATCTCCGATGGAAGCGTGTTCCATCCCAGATCATTCGTTCCTCCAAGGATCGGCACATAGGCCGGTGCATGGCTGAGGACGTCACGCTGAAATCGCATGACCATCTCACTCGTCAATTCTCCGCACATTCCACTCGTTCGGACCTCTGCCGCATCACCCAGGGAAGACTGTAGAAACCTCCCATAGGGAGTTTCAGCTCCGGTCGGGTTGTCCCTGGTCGGGGACTGAAACCCGGCAGTCAGACTATCCCCAAAGCAAATCACCAGCGTCGATCGATTCATATCCACCACATGTAGACCCAGTGTCTTCATCAGACACCACGGATGCCGATGAATCTTACTGCTTGGTCTCGCTCGACACAAGCTGCCATGGCAGCAATCAGTGCGTTTCGACAATGCCGGAGAATGGTGATTTTCTTGACGAATCATTGAACTGCCGGTACGTCTTACGTATGTCGACGGAGCTGAAGTCCACACAGGAGATGATCGCGGCCGCGATGGCTGCACGGGCGGCGGAAGACCCGGAAATCGTCTCCATCAAACGGGTCCTCAAATTATTAGACAAAACGGCAAAATCGAATCGGACCTACGGCTCGACCAACCCCGTCGCCCAAAAATTCTCTCAACAGCTCTTCGAAGAGATCAGCGCCCACCTGTCCGCCTACTCGAGACTGTCCGTCCTGGTTCAACGGAACGAATTGCTCTGTAAAGACTGCGTCGTCTACGAAGCTGAGAAGGAGGGAGGAAGCGAGAACATCGCCTTTAAACTTTACGCCGATGGTGTCCGAGAACTGGCTCTTTTTCAAGATCTTACCCGCGAGGATTTATTTTTCTTTTTGGGTGCGCTGTGGGGTACCTCTACCTCAGACGAAGATGACGACGATATTGTCACACGCATCTGGGCTCGCAATCTCTCGACCATTACGATCGTGACCGCTGAAGATGTGTCCAATTCATCAGCGAATAATAATGGCTTCCTTCGTCTCGATGGAAGTATGAGCTCGTCAGATTCGACGCTCCGCGAGTTATTGGATCGCGAGATGGCACGCAAGAAGCAATCCGGCGAGCAAGCCGATTCCAAGAGCGGAGGCAGCGGAAACGCCAGTAGTCGTTTTCAATCCGGACTCGCAGGCTACGAGGTCACGGACGAAGAGCTTGAGGCACTGGCCAAGGAAATTGAAGCAGAGAGCAAGCAAGATAACTTGATGTATATCTTCGACATGCTGACGGCCATTCTTGCTTCCGAACGCTCCTCCGCCCTGCTCACGAAGCTGTTCGCGCTCTGGAGCAACATCGTCGACTCGCTCTTGCGGGAAGGGAAATGGACTGTTTTGGAGAACGTGTTGGGCCTGCTCCATGAATCGGACGCCGTCCGCCCCGACCTCAGCGATGAACACAAACAACAATTGATGTCGGTCTTCAACGGACTCAGCCGAACGGAACGGATTAAGAACATCGAGCTCTATCTCAACGGAACCCCCAATGCGAACACAGAAGGGCTGTCGACGATCTTGCTTCTCATGAAACCAGATGCGGTTCCAGCCCTCTGCACGCTCTTGGCAAGCCTCGAATCGTCGAACCACCAAGCGATCGTCGCGGAGGTGCTCGGTGTGTTGGCCAAGGAACAGCCCGAACCGCTGCTGAGAGGCCTGCTAGACCGCCGACCGATATATGTTCGCAACCTCTTATCAATTCTCATCAAATGGGACGACCCGAAGCTGATTGAACCGATTGAAAAGCTGATCCGGCACAAGGACGCACGAATCCGCAAGGAGGTTCTGCGAGCCATTGGACTCTTTCGTCCTAGCGGGAATGGTTCAAAACTCGTCACCAGTCTCGAAGATGCGGATGAGGGTGTCAGGATTGCAGCCGTGAAGCTGCTCATGTCTGGACAATATACCGTTCCCTTCGACAACTGGAAACCGATTATAGCCGGCGAGGGATTTCTGGATCTGCCGCTCAGCGAGCGCCGCGCTATTTTCCAAGCCATGAGAGAAACGTGTGGTGATGAAGCCGTCCCCTATTGGGAAGGCCTCATGACCGAATGGGTATGGACGAAACGGAAAAAGAAAGAGGAATTGGCCGTCTTAGGTGCAGAAACACTCGGAAAACTGGCGACGCCCGCAGCCATCGCCTCCCTCACCATCGGAACGAAAAAAGGAAACGCCGCAGTGCGGCAAGCCTGCGCCACAGCCTTGTCGCAAGCCCAACGGCAACATCGAGGGAATCCGTCACCAGACCCAACTCAGTAGGAGCATCGACTCGTGAACGTACCGAAAGCAAAATCGCTCCAGGACCAGTCGAAAACCGATACGCTCCAACCAATTCTCACACACGAAAAGTCGCTCTCACAAAAGATCGGGCAAGGATCGGAAGCCGACGATATCCTTGGCCAGCAGCTGGTGATGTTGGGCTTTCAGCTCATTACGCAGCTCAACACCCTGATCAAAACGTCGAAGATTCATGGCCGTGCCAACGCAGCCCTCGACAAGCCCGTCGAAGCGATGCTGACCCTCATCGAGACGCTGGCACATGACCAGCCCATCACCGTGTGGCTGCAGGATGATTTTCTTTTCCTCGGCAAGCAGCATTTGAAGGTGACCTCGCAGCAAATGCTGGTTGTGTCGAGCATCATCGACTTTTTACGGAAGTGGAGAATCGGTGGCCTGACGTTTTCCCCATCGACCTCGTCCAAGGATATTCGGGAGTTTGCTCACGTCTTCGTCAGCCTCGACCCGAGCACCAAATCGATCGATGATTTCAGAACCGAACTCAAAAACCTCGGTGTCACCACCATCGAAATCAACGATCCCCGGCAACTGAATCTGAGAGAAGATCTGGCAGGCGACGGAAACTCCAAGTTGAGGCACAAAGCCCGGTCGAAAGCGGCCTATGGGAAGGCCTCCGACGCGGTCGGCAACCTGACCCAATCTGTTCGTGAGGGCAAGGGCCTCAGTTTCAAACATGCCAAACGAGCCATCCAAAATATCGTCGATTTGATGATGCAGGACGAGCCGGTCCTGTTGGGACTCACTACACTCCGTTGCCATGACCAATATACCCATAATCATTCCGTGAATGTCTCACTCCTCTCGATCGCGCTTGCAAACAGAGCAGGATATCCAAAGGTCGAGCTGGCCAATCTCGGACTGGCTGCTCTGTTTCACGATATGGGAAAATCGAATATTCCTCTCGAAGTCCTCAACAAGCCAGGAGAGTTTACGGAAGATGAATGGACAGCCATGCGGAATCATCCCGTGGAAGGCGTCCTCAGCTTGACTCAGTTGCGCGGGATCACCAATCTCCCTGCCCGGATGGCCGCCGCATCGTTCGAACACCATATGAATCTGGACTATTCAGGATATCCTAAACTCAAGACGCCATGGAAACTCTCGCTGACCGGTCGCATTCTGACGATTGCAGACTGCTACGACGCGATGACGTCCTCGCGCGTCTACCGTCGTGAACCGATGTCCCCTTCGAAAGTCTTGAGCATCATGTCCGGCAAGTCCGGAAAGAGTTTTGATGCGACCTTGCTCAAGCTCTTCGTCAATTGCGTGGGCATCATTCCTATCGGAAGCCTGGTCGTCCTTGATTCCGAAGAATTTGCCGTCGTGCTCCAACCGGCTGCTGACAAGACCGAGAGCGAGCGCCCGGTAGTCAAGGTCATCGCCGATGAGCAGGGCAATCCCATCGACAACGGACTGGAGCTGGATTTGACGGAAAAAGACGACACCGGTACCTACCGGCACAGCATCGTCCGGTTGATCGACAATACCGAGCATAAATTCGACACCAGCCGATATTTCGTGTAACTCGCCCGCTCTGGAACGTTCTAGCGAGCCTCCTCACTGCCTCGATGGCGCTTCGCTTGACAGGTCCAAAGACGATCTTCGAGAATGCCTCCATGGTCAGTCAGATCATTATCGAACGACTGGAGTTCCGCGGTCGCTGCGGCGTGACGCCTGAAGAACGGGCGCGGCCACAGCCGTTGGCGGTCGATCTGGAGCTTGATTGTCAGTTCGAGTCTGCAGGTCGATCGGACGACTTGCGACATACGATCGACTACGCCATAGTCGCAGAACGAGTGGTCGAGCTGGGAACGAGCCAAGAGTCTCGATTACTGGAAGCACTGGCTGAGCGCCTCGTGACCGCACTCTTTGATGAATTTCGAGTTGATCGAGTCAAGCTCTGGTTGAGGAAGCTCCACCCCCCCATTACCCAGGTCACCAGATCGATGGGTATCACTGTGGAACGCACCAGGCTTGCGCAGCAATTGATCGGAGCGGAACCTCCCCCGGCCAACTTTCTTGTCCACCAGCTTCCTCATCTGCCTACTAAGGGCAAGGTCCTCGATGTCGCAGCCGGCACAGGGCGGCATGCACTATTCTTAGCCTCATTGGGCTACCAGGTTGAGGCCGTTGACCGCGACATCCAGGCGCTAGCGCAGCTATCCTCGACTGCTCACGCGCGAAACTTCACAGAACTCACAACACGGACGGTCGATCTGGAACCGCCTCCGCCACAGAGGCCGAACCTCGGGCAAGACGCCTATGATGTCATCCTCGTGTTCTTCTACTTGACTCGTCCACTCTTTCCACACATCATGAATGCACTGAAGCCAGGTGGTCTATTGCTATACGAAACCTTCCTGATCGATAATCACCTCCACCATCACCATCCGAGACGCCGTGAATTCTGCCTTCTGCACAATGAGCTCATCAGGCTCACATCCGATCTTCGCGTTCTACATTACGATGAAGGACCGCACAAAGGTGATCACGATGCAAGGTCGGTCTACACCGCACAACTCGTCGCACAGAAACCGCTACCCACTGGACCGTTGACATGAGCCGTTTAGACCTCCATCTCCACACCACCCACTCCGATGGAAGCTGTACACCGACGGAGGTGATAGGGCTGGCACACCAAGCTGGAGTCACCGCCCTGGCGATTACCGATCATGACATCACGAGCGGCATCCCAGAAGCCATCGCAGCGGGTGACCAATATGGGATCGAGATTATTCCCGGAGTGGAGATTAGCTCGCTCATGGGAAGCTCCGAGCTTCATATTCTTGGGTACTTTCTCGATTGGCAGGACACCGACTTGAACCAACGATTCAAGAGCTTGCGAGACAGTCGGCACCATCGCAATCCTCAAATCGTCGAACGATTACAGGGCCTTGGCATCGATATCACCTACGATGAAGTCCGCGCACTCGCAGGGAGTGACTCGGTCGGTAGACCGCATATTGCCCGGGCGCTCATGAACAAGGGAGTCGTCACCTCAGCCAAGGAGGCGTTCGACCGGTTTCTTGGCGACGGGAAAGCAGCGTACGTTCCTCGTGACCTCCCGAACCCGGCCGATGCCATTCGCTGGATCAAAGAAGCACGTGGACTCGCCGTCCTGGCCCATCCGACATGGGTGAAACTGACGGATCAGCCGCTTGCTGAATTGGTTCGCCGGCTCAAAGCAGACGGACTCGATGGCGTGGAAGTCTATTACAGCACCCATGCAGCACGGCAGACTCGAGAATATCTCAGTCTTGCTCAACACCTAGGTCTCCTGGTTACCGGTGGGAGCGATTTTCACGGGCTCACGAAGCCCGACATTGAAGTCGGCATCGGCAAAGGTTCGCTTCATATCCCTACCACGCTGCTTCCGAAGATGAAGGAGAGAGTCGCTCAAGGCTGAGATGGCCGTCCCGCACATTTTCTCCGATCCGTTGACTCTTCTTCGTTATCCGCTAGACTTTGGAAGTCTTCCGGATCTTGTCACCCATGACCCATGCATCGAGTTGGGCCTTCCAATATCTTTTCGCTGCGCTCATCGCGCTTTTTGCCGGTCCCCTTTTGGGCAATCTGCCCGGCACACAGTCGATCCCTTTCACACTGTTCGGGCTGAGCAGCGGCCAGACCATTCGCCTGCTCATCGAAGCTACCGGATTGGCCATGCTTGGATGGTTGTGTCTGCGTGCCTTCCGACAGATGCCAGATAATGGTCGTGGATTCTCTTTCTTACGACAGCTGGTGCTCCCTGTCACGACACTGCTCATGGTGATCGCGGCAGACAAGACCCTTCGGGCTTTGGGACAGTCTTTGATCGACCACTTCGGCTCTACACGCTACTCAGTCGCGCAGGCCGTCATCCTGACACTCACCGGCCTCTGGATCACGATTGCCTGGCTGATGAGTCTCGATGCACTCCAAAGATTCTTCTCGAAGCCATCTGCATCGACCGGCCACACCGAAGCGACGACGCTGATCGAGGAAACGCACGACGTCCATGCAGAGGAAGAGATCCAAGAACAAGAAAAGGGGACTGGCTTGCCAAATGCGCCCAACGAACCGCCCACTATGCTGGGCCGCTATAAGGTCTTGAAGGAGCTAGGACGCGGCTCAATGGGCGTGGTGTACCTGGGCAAAGATCCAACGATCCAACGGTTCGTGGCCATCAAAACGATGCAGCTCGATGCCATCGACGATGCCGATAAACTCCAGGACGTGAAGGCGAGATTCTTCCGAGAAGCCGAATCCACCGGACGGTTGTCCCATCCGAACATCGTGACGATTTTTGATGCCGGGGAGGAGCAAGACCTTGGGTATATTGCAATGGAGCTACTTCAAGGGACGACACTGAAGGAGTGGTCGAGAAAGCCGAATCTGATGCCGTTCCCAAAAGTGATATCGATCCTGGCGACCGTTGCGGAAGCCATGGACTATGCCCACCAACAAGGCGTCGTACATCGCGACATCAAACCAGCCAACATCATGGTCACCAACGACGACGTCGTGAAGATCATGGACTTCGGCATCGCTAAAATGGCGAGCTTCTCAAAAACGCAGACGAATATCGTGATGGGAACACCAACATACATGTCGCCAGAACAGATCGCCGGTAAGAAGGTAGATGGCCGGTCCGATATCTTCTCCCTAGGCGTCGTCATGTTCGAACTCCTCACCGGCCGTCCACCGTTTATGGCGGACAATGTGTCGGCCTTGCTGTTTGCGATCGCTCATAACCCCCATCCCAGCCTCAAAGCCATCAGACCCGACCTACCTGTTCTCCTCAAGACTATCTTGGATCGCGCACTCCATAAAGACCCAGTCCATCGTTATCGCCGCGCCGGCGAGTTCGCCACGGAGCTCCGTGCTTGCGTCGCAGACTTAGCTGCCTAACGGTGTCCACGCTAGAGGAAGCACATGAGATACCGTTAGTTCCTGGTTTGAAGCCGTCCCTTGGGCAGGCTTCGGTAGCAGCCTTCTGAGAGATCCTGTTCATGTTCTTGTAGGCATTGCAAGACACGACCATCGGCAGCTGGCACCGTACGGCAAAACCGCCTTACATCGACAACACAGGCCACCTTATATCCCTCGGCTTCTTTCCAACGCACTAAGCGCTGCTGCACGATCTGTTGACAGGATGCATCGAACCGCTTGAGGCGCTGCATCACACAGCTTTGACGGTCTTCTCCAGCTAGAGAATCGGGACAATACTGCTGGATCTCCGCGTCACACTTTACTTCCGCAATCTTCCTGGCACGGCTATCGAGCGGAACAGATAATCCCCCCAGAGTCGTCACTGGTGCCGCCTGTCCGGTGCCAACCGAGTTTGTCATCGGCCGACTGGGTACACCGGGAATCGAGAGGTCGAGAGCTGGGGCACGCGAAGCTTGAACCGAGGATGCCCCTGATTGAGACGACACCAGCTCTTCTTTCGATGGCAAATTCGCCCATACGATGGCCCAGACCAAGCTCAATCCCCCGACTGTGACGACGATAGTAATAGGTTTCACGGATCGGTCTGAAGGCTTCGACGTCTTCATGAAACTGAGGATAGAATAAAGCCTCTTGAAAATCACTGAAACGGGATTTTTGCGCAGAGTCTATCACTCATGGGAATGGCCGATACCGGTAGATCAAAGGGAACAGGCGGGAATTCAGTTATCCGGAGTTTCAACGATATGATTCTCGAACCTTGTGCAGCCTTCAGCCAGCAACCGATTGGTCAGCATCTCCCCAGGCCACTCTATCGGCAGGTCGGCGGTAAAGACCCACACATCCGGAGAGGTCCACACGGGGCCGTGTTCGTCCGGAAGCTCAGGATCAAAGAGATCAGTCCAGACCGGCATATACACCCCATTTCCGCATTGCGTATGGAGATGCACAATGGTACGGGACCTCACAAGCGGATCCAGTTCTCTCCACACCGCAGCAGTCTCATCGGCCAGATGATGCAACCGCACCGCATTCTGTGCGTCAAACATGGCATAGGCCGCATAGACTGGCGCCTCGATGGTATCAGGTGCGCAGGCTAACTCCGGACATTGCTTTACCAATCCATCGAGCAGTTCCCGACGTTGATGATCTTCCCATGAGTCAGGCAACCCCGGATCCGACGCACCGATCAGTTCGAATAACAGAAACGCCGTGTTTTCAACCGGAGGAAGAAGTCTCGCAGCCACCGATTGCGCGCGGCGTGAATCCGCGACGGTGACCAGGTGATCATGGAGCATTTGGAGATTCAACATCTCCAATGTGGCATCGGTCAAGAGCCGTGACTCGACTCGCACGACCGTCCCGGCAGGAAGCTGGAGATAACGATGGAGGAGCTCAGCCGTCGCGATAGGATCGATCTTGAGTTTCAGAGGCGCGGTGAGATTTGCTTGTAAGGGCAGCTCCAATGCCGCGATGGTTGCATAGGTCGGCTTTTCATCACTCGGCCCATCCAGCAGTAAGGTGCAACTCGCCTCTGCTACAAGATCGAACAGCCATTCCGCCATTTCTTCGTCGAGCGCGGCAAGCACCGTCAGAAGATCATGTTCGCGTCCCTGCTCAAGAAATGCCTGCAGCGTATCGATCGCATCATCCGTGTCGCCGTGATCGTGACGACGGGCGTTGATCAGATGGATAAGATCACGCGTGAGCGGATCAGGGCGAGACCAAGCTAACATCGCTGCCCCCTACAACAACACAAGCCACAGACGATCGCGAGAACCTCAAAATCCATGTTGCCAAACTTTTTATACCCATGCAAGCATCGCCACATTACTTATATCCGTGACTGGGGCCCAGCTTTATCTCATCGTCACCGGCGTTAGTCTCCGATGATCTTCACCAGCACGCGCTTGCGACGCCGTCCGTCGAACTCGCCGTAGAAAATCTGTTCCCATGGACCAAAGTCGAGCTTGCCCTCGGTGATGGCAACGACGACTTCTCGTCCCATGATCTGCCGCTTCAGATGCGCGTCGCCGTTGTCTTCACCCGTGTTGTTGTGCCGGTAACGCCCTTCATGTGGGGCAAGCCGTTCGAGAAATTCATCGTAGTCCTGCAACAGACCAGGCTCATCATCGTTAATGTACACGCTTGCGGTGATATGCATTGCGTTGACCAACACCAAGCCTTCCCGGACCCCACTCTTCTTTACCAAGGCTTCGATCTGTGGCGTAATATTCAGATAGGCTCGTCTGGTCTTCGTCTCAAACCAGAGTTCTTCTCGGTAGGATTTCATGTTCGTCGGTCGAAGCATTGTGCCTTCCGGTTCGATCGACATGCAAGAGGCCTCGACGAATCAGCGCTGCGATGAATATCTGGGCTCGGGAGAAGAGGCTATAATGCCCATGCACGATCATGGCCACCCTGCGTCCATCACCTCGGCTCTCATCAAATGCACTGGCGGTCTTGCGTCAACGCTATTTGGCGAAAAACTCGCGTGGCCTCACTGTGGAGTCACCCCGCGATATGTTCCGCCGAGTCGCAACTGATATTGCCTTGGCCGAGCCCGTCAGACAGCGAAACAAGGTTGCCCGGCAGTTTTATGAAATGATGGCCTCTTTGAGGTTCCTCCCCAATTCACCAACCTTGATGAATGCGGGACGCCCACTCCAACAACTCTCGGCCTGTTTTGTGTTACCGATAGAGGATTCCTTGGAGTCTATTTTCGATGCAGTGAAGCAGCAAGCCCTCATTCATCAATCCGGCGGAGGAACCGGTTTTTCTTTCAGCCACATTCGCCCCCGTGGTGACCGTGTTACGACCACGAACGGGCTGGCATCGGGCCCTATCTCCTTTATGCGCCTGTTCAACCTGGCCACCGACGTCATTAAGCAAGGTGGCACGAGACGGGGTGCCAATATGGGCATCCTGCGCGTCGACCACCCCGACATTCTGGACTTCATTTCCCTGAAGACAGAACCTCATGAAATGACGAACTTCAATCTCTCGGTCGGACTCACTGACCGTTTCATGCGCGCAGTCAGACAAGGTCGGTCGTACAGCTTGATGAATCCCCGAACCGGCAAACCGGTCCGACAGCTCCCCGCTCAGATGATCTTCGACCGGCTCGTAGAAGCGGCTTGGCGATCCGGAGAGCCAGGCATCCTGTTCCTCGACACGATCAACAAGACAAATCCCACACCTCAGCTCGGCCTCATTGAAGCAACTAATCCTTGCGGCGAACAACCACTTCTCGCCAATGAATCCTGCACGCTCGGATCGATCAATGTTGCCCGCTGCCTGACGGTGTCCCGCAGGAAAGCCACCATCAATTACGCACAACTGGCCGAGATGATTCCTCTCACGGTTCGGTTTCTCGATGACGTGCTCGATCGCACTCGATTTCCGCTGGCATCGATTGAAACCCAAACCAGACAAACGAGGAAAATAGGCCTTGGGATCATGGGGTTTGCCGATTTATTGATCCAGCTTGGAGTCCCATATAATACCGACGAAGCCCTACAGATCGCAGACCAGTTGATGGGATTCATCCGGCTCCATGCCCACGAAGCATCTCAGGAGCTCGCACAGGAACGGGGACCCTTCCCCGGGTACAAAGGAAGCCGCCTCGAAGCCGAGGGGCTGCACCGGCGTCACGCGACGGTCACGACGATTGCTCCCACCGGGACAATCAGTATTCTGGCCGATTGTTCAGCCGGGATCGAACCGCTGTACGGCATCAGTGTCACTCACACAATCATGGAAGATATTCGTTTGGAACGCCTTCATCCTGAATTTGTCAAGCAAGTCAAAACCCGAGGTCTGTCTCTCCCAGCAATACACCGGGCACTCAATCATCAGGAGTCGATTCAACAGCTCTCGCAGATTCCGAACGATCTTCGTCGGTTGTTTGTGACGGCACACGATATCGCCCCCGAGCACCATGTCCGGACGCAGGCCGTCTTTCAACGACACAGCGACAGCGGTGTCTCCAAAACGATCAACTTGCCGCCTACCGCAACGACGAACGACGTCGCTGCCGCCTTCCTCTTGGCACACGAACTCGGCTGCAAAGGGTTAACGGTGTACCGCTCAGGCAGCCGAGAGGGTCAAGTCCTGTCCTGTTCGCATGTGCAATCCTGTTAAGCCAGAACTTGTCTCAGAACGCCCCGTGCTGAATATCCATACAGAATTGACAGCCTATTCCCTTGATGATAAGTACTTTTTCAGGCTGTACGATGCAGTCCGCTGCAGGGAGGTGCTCGATGTTTGCATTCGCGGGAAGCCCGTCGTTGGGCGGCAGTCCTCTGACTTGGAACCTCTTCTTTGCTCGCCAACCTGAACCGGATCTGGAATTCACGGAAGAAGAACTCGAGCAGACGACCACCGTCCGTTCACCGTCTCCGAAGAAACCACCCAAACAATCGAGCGGGCGTCCTCTCTTGTGGGTGCTCTTGCTGGTGATGATCGGCGGCGGTGCGTACGTCGCGATGGAACCGGAGATGGTCATGGAGTACATCGAGCCGCTGCTCGGCGAGACACCGGCGCCGCCTCCGGCCCCTGTTGCACAACAGCCGGTGCTGCCGAAGCCTGCACCAGTAGCGCCGCCTCAGCCTATGGAAGCGGCTCCAACGGCACCGCCAGCTGTTGCACCGGCCGAGGTACCGCAGGCCGCCACAGCGCCTGCAGTCCCTGTTCCGATGCCGCCCTCGGCCCCAGCGGTACCGACCGCATCGACCACAGGAGACGTCACACCCATGCCACCCCCAGCCTCCGAGACACCTATCACCAATACACCGCCTCCGCTCTTCGGTGAGGGACAGCGAGTCAGCGTGCTACCGAACCCTGCTGCTCCAGGAGAGAAAGTCGTGCTCGCCAAGGATGCAGAGGGAGTTCAGCCAGGGCCAGCCATTCCACCGGGAACCGTCCTCACCGTGCTTGACGGGGATCTTCAAGAAACCGGCTGGGTCTACTCCTTACGCAGCGACTACGGCACCAAAGGCTGGCTGCCAGAACGCCAGCTGAAACTGAAACCCTGAGCCATTCGGCTTCCATAATACAGATCGCCCACAGAGGATGGTCATTGCATCACCATCCTCTGTGCTATAATGCCGCCCGTTCATACCTCACATCTTATTAGGTGACACATCACGAGCCCCGGGACCCCATGCAGGCCGTAATCTTCGATTTCGACGGCGTGATCGCCGACAGTGAACCGCTGCACTTTGAAGGGTTGCGTCGAACGCTGGCAGAGATCCACATCGATTTAACGGAAGACGACTACTACACCAATTATCTCGGATTCGACGATCGAGGATGTTTTCTGGAAGCGCTGCGCGTCAACCAGGTCCCATCGACTCCCTCGCTCGTTGAGAGCCTCATGGCTAAGAAGGCCGCCGCCTATTTGGCTTCGATCAAGGACCATGTGGTCATTTTCCCAGGCGTCAAGGAGTTTGTGGAAGAAGCCGCCGCAACCTGTCCTGTTGCCATCGCCTCAGGCGCATTACGAGTAGAGATTGAGTTGGTATTGGAGCACATTGGTCTCCGAAAGGCCTTTTGTCACATTACCAGCGCCGAAGATGTGACTCACGGTAAGCCAAATCCTGAACCGTTTCTGCATGCACTGGCCGGAGTGAACCGGCAACAGGGCACCGCGTTGCTTTCACCGGCGTCCTGTTTGGTCATTGAAGACTCCCGTCCAGGCATTCGGGCAGCGAAATCTGCGGGCATGAAAGTGTTAGCCGTGGCCAATACGCATACTGTGCAAGACTTACACGAAGCCGATGCCATCAGCCATAGCTTGCGTGACACACGTCTTATGGATGTGCGCGCTCGCTTGTGGCCTACATAGGCGCAGGACCCTTATGAGAATCTGCTCGCTGGTTCCCGGTGCAACAGAAGTGATTGCTTCACTCGGTTTGGCGGACCAGCTTGTCGGTGTCAGCCATGAGTGCGATTTTCCTCCCTCCGTTCGAGAAGTTCCGGTAATGATTGAACCACTCATCGAGACCCACCGGACCACAAGCGTCGCAATCGATCAACAGGTCAAAGAACGAGTTGCATCGGGGAGTCCGTTGTATCGCCTGAATGAGCTGGCATTCAACCAGGCCCGTCCGGATGTCATCCTGACTCAAGCCCTCTGTCACGTCTGCGCCGTCACCCCAGGCCAACTCACACATGCCGTCGAATCTCTTCCCCTTCCACCTGCCATCCTCACGTTGAGTCCGACGACCATCGAAGGGATGATCCATGATATCGAGCGAATCGCCGCAGCTGTCGACCGACCCGAGAATGGACAGATCCTCACCAAGGAACTTCGGCATCGTGTGGACAGGATCAAACGGAAGAACTCGAATAGGCAGTCCCGTCCTCGTGTCGCCTGTCTCGAATGGCTTGACCCATTGTATGTGGCAGGGCATTGGGTTCCGGACATGATAGACTTGGCTGGTGGATATGATGTACTAGGGTCTTCAGATGGCCCATCGCGCGAAACGACATGGCGAGCAGTGGAAGCCGCTCACCCCGATATCGTCATCCTCATGCCTTGTGGTTTTTCCGTCGATCGCACCATCAATGAACTCAGACAGAACGGGTCCGGTCAAGAAACGTGGCGACGGGCCTGTGAGCGATGGCCGAATCTCTACGTCGTGGATGCCGCTTCCTATTTCAGCCGTCCAGGCCCACGGCTGGTCGATGGTGTCGAATTGCTGGACTCGATTCTGCATCCACGTCCAGATCACGGGATCGACCCCATCAACGCCATCAAACTTCAAGCTTCGATGCTGGTTGGAGGCAGCGCGTCATGAAGGCCTCTGAGGCACAGGCCTATTGCACGGCCTACACCAAGAACAGCGGCAGCAACTTTTACTATTCGTTCCTCTTCCTGCCCAAAGTCAAACGCGAAGCCATGTATACCGTCTATGCCTTCTGTAAGGCAATCGACAGCGCCGTGGACGAACCGGCTGCCGGGACGAACCCAAAAGATGAACTGACCCGTTGGCGGAACGAACTTGACGCCGTCTATTCAGGGGCACCAACAACCCCGATTATGGTGAGCCTCGCCCACCATGTGAAATCAATGGGAATCCCTAAAGCCTACTTTGAAGAATTGATCAAAGGCGTCGAGATGGATCTCTTCAATAATCGCTATGTCACCTTCGACGAGCTGTCGCTCTACTGCTACCGCGTGGCTTCCGTCGTCGGTCTGATTTGTCTGCACATCTTCGGCGTCACGTCCGCCCGGGCACAGGACTACGCGGTGGCACTCGGCATGGCCTTCCAGCTGACGAACATTCTTCGCGACGTTGGTACCGATGCCCAGGAACGTCGTATTTACCTTCCCCTCGACGACCTGAAGAAGTGGAACTATGCAGAAAAGTCCATGCTCAATCGAAGCTATTCGCCGGAATTCCGTGCGTTGATGGAATATGAGGCATCCCGCGCCCACCACTACTACCAGCGAGCCGATGCCGCGCTCAAAGCCTTGTCCCCCGCAGAGCGCCGGGCACTGACGGTAGCAGAAATCATGCGTGGCATTTATAGCCGAATTTTGGATCACATCGAGCGATCGAACTATCAGGTTTTCGGACCACGGATCAGTCTGACCACCACACAACGGTTGATCATCGCCTTACGCATTTGGTTCCGTTCCCGCTACTCGTGACCGCTCCAGCCTCACAAACCGTCCTCATCCTCGGCGCCGGTCTGGCCGGTCTGACCGTTGCCTATCATCTACGCCGAGAAAACTACCACGTCATGCTCCTCGATCACCCCGAATGGCGCGATGGGTTCTGGCTCAATCCATCCGACCCCGTACCGGTTCTGCTGGGATGCTACCGAGAAAGCCACCGACTTCTTCACACGTTGGATCGGCAAAAATCACCAGGACCAGACCAACCTATTCCACTCGAGTTTCGGCTATCTGATGGACGTCACGTGTCCTATCAGTCGGCTCGGCTTCCCGGAGCGTTTCAATGGATGATGAGTCTTTTCAGCTTCCAGGGCCTGGCCTGGCAAGACCGGTGGAGACTCTTCTCACACGTCGAGCAGATTTGGGAACAGGCACAAACCCTTCCGGCAGACCTGGAAAATCGAACCGCGGACGAATGGCTCGCAGCGACCGGACAGAGCCTCGAGGCGCGGGAGCGGATTTGGGGGCGCCTGGCTCATTGGCTGACGGGAAACGATCTTGCCCGCCTCTCAGCCGCGACCTTTGTGCAATTGCTGTCGACCGTATTTCTGAGCGAGGCCTCAGATGCCAGGCTCACCTCTATATCCGGGTCCATCGTGGAGAGATTCTTGGCGCCCATGAAACAATCGCTACCTCACGATCGCATGGAGTTTCGTACGCTGACGAATTCTCCATGGCTCCGCTTCGATGAGAACCGGATGCGAGATGTCAGGCTTCACGACGGCACGACGTTGCACGCGCAATGGTACATTCTCGCGCTGCCGCATCAACAGTTGCGCGCCCTGCTACCAGAGCGGTTATTGACCCGGTTTGCCTACTTCGCCCACATGCCAGATCTGACCGATCTCGGTGAGTTCGTCGTCCAGTTAACGTGCCGGTCATCGACTCAAACATCGCGACTCGTCCTGTTGACAGGACACCCCTTCTACCAACTCACCGTCACACAGGCTGGGCCTGGGGAAATCGTCTGTCGGCTCTCCGCCACGGTCACTTCGCTGGAGAACGTGAATGCTGACCAGGTGAGAAACACCGCCATCCCTGAGTTGCTTCGAGTGTTCCCACACATGGGCCCTGAAGACGTCCTCAGTCATGACATCATTCGAGAGCCCCATGCGAGTCTCTCCCTTGTACCGGGCACGGCACGGCTCCGCCCCCTACAACGGAGTCCGATCCAGAATCTGCTCGTCGCGGGAGCCTGGACCGACACCGGATGGCCAACCAATCTTGAAAGCGCAGTGATCAGCAGCCGTCGATGCGTGGAGACCATCATAGGTCGTGTAGATAACCCGGATTGATCTCTCGGCCTGTAGTTGGTACCAATACCCTATGAAAGTACAGTACAGAGGTCTTCTGATTATTCTTCTCTTGTCGGGGTTCGGTTGCGCGCCAAGTCCGTACGAGCGTGGCGGTCACCCAAGTGGGCTCACCCGCTATGACGTCGAGCGGGACTATATGGAGTGCGAGTACAAAGCACGGTTAGCCAACGAGCAATACTTCTATAGCCAGACCTCCCCATTTCCTTTCAACCCAGGACCCCAAAACCCAGCTGACCATACCCGCGCACTACATGGCCTTTCAATGATGAACGCCATGCGGGATACCTGTCTTTCAGCGAAAGGCTACCGTCTCAATTAGCCGCGTGCAGATAACACAGATCTTCAAGCCGTTCCTCCCCCATATACTTCGCAACCAGTAGCCACTCCCGCCTGCTATCTGTCAGACCCACATAGGTGGTGCCCTCAAGGATGAAGGGGTAAACAGAGAACGTGGTCCTCAACGCGGGAGACGACTGGCCTTTGTCAAACGGCAGCGCCGTCAGTGGATAGATGCCACCAGTCCGTTCGAATTTGTCGTGAGTCGCCAAGAGGGGACTCAAATCTTGCCAACTCGAATCCTCAAGGACCCTGCTGTCCGCGGGGAACACATACAGGCTGTCGCTCGGGCTGCCTTTCATACAGAACGTGGTCTTCACCACCATATCCTTGCGTCCATCATTGTCCAGATCGATCATCGTCTTGTCGAGGCTCGAACAGCGCCTTACCCTGGGACCATCTCCTTTCAGATCAATAGCCTCCCACTGCACCGTTTGCGATAGGCGGCTTTCGAATACGAACCGGGCTCCCGACAGTCCGGCCACCTTCTCGCAGAAGTCCTTGTCCGCAAACGCCGCCAGTTCCACGGAGGCCGCAGCCGCCATCGCCGGCAACATCAGTAGTACCATACTGGCTATGCTCATACGTTTCACGGCCGCTTCTCCTATTCCTTGACCTCATGATCGTGATTGACATCCCGACTCGCCAATTTCTAAGATACCGCTACCATTTTTTCACCCTTATCGCGCATGACGCTCACACCTCTTCAGGACTTTGCCAACTCGCTTCATGATTGCCAGCGTTGCAAATTAGCAAAGCTGGGGCGCAGCCAGGTCGTGTTCGGCGTCGGTAACCCTCACGCCAGTATCATGTTTGTGGGGGAAGCGCCAGGTTTTAACGAAGATCGGAAGGGCGAGCCGTTCGTTGGGGCAGCAGGCAAGCTCTTAAACGACCTGCTGAGCTCCGCAGGCCTCTCGCGTGACCAGATCTACATTGCGAATGTGATCAAGTGTCGACCGCCGAATAACCGCGACCCCGAGCAAGACGAAGTGGAAACCTGCAAACCGTTCCTACTGCAGCAGATTCAACTGATTCAGCCAAAGCTGGTCTGTACCCTCGGCAACTGGGCCACGCAGACCTTATTGGAACGGAAAGTCGGAATCACCAAGGTCAAGGCACAAGCCTTCCATTTAAAAGACTTCGTGCTCTTCCCGCTTTTGCACCCAGCCGCGGCGTTGCATCAAGGCAACCTGCTCCCTACGTTGAAAGAAGATTTCAAAAAACTTAAGGAATTCTTAGACCACCACTCCAAACCAGCAGAACCAACCACCGCAGCTCCAACTTCAACCGCACCGGTCTTGAAGATTGAATCACCCCAACCGGCACAGATGGATTTATTCGGGTAGCCTGACTGCTTCAAGGCTTTCAACCAAACACCGAGCGGTGGCTGACCCACTGCCCTTTCTCAGCCTGCTTCAAGGATCGGCTGAGCGCGCGCATCGACTTCTGATCACTCAGGATCTCAACCGTCTGCATGAGCCCTTCAAACTGATCCATACTCAAGAGCACAGCAGAAGGGACGCCATCGCGTGTAATGGCAACTACCTCTTGCCGATGCTTCATCCGGCGGATCAAGCTCGACAATCTATTCTTGGCCTCATTGACAGAAACAAACTTATCGACCTGTGGCATGGCCACCTCTAGATAGCCTTATTAAGGGCTGCTATAGCGGCAGGCATGAGGCCTGGCAAGCAAACTTCGCAGATAACGCTTCTCGTCCATATCATCCTTGAATAGTGAATCTCCTGAACCGGCAGGGATGAATGTGCTTGGAGCAATAGGCCAACACGAAAAAACCAGCCAACCATCTTGCAATCCAATATGTCGATCTTGACTCCTACCATGAGAATTCATACGCCACCTTCCGGCGAAAGCACGGGATTTTCCATTCTACACCATCCACAGTTAGATTCCTTTTCCCAGCAAGGACACATTGTCCTTGCTGGCCGTTTCCCACTGCAACTACGCTCAACGCCAACTAAGCTTTCCAGCCAGAGGAAACAGGTCTACCGTCACCGTGCCATCGTCTGATTGGCGCTTCTTGGGGATGGAATCGTAGACCACCATGAGTGAACCAACCTGCCCACCATCAAGCGAGAACAATGTCATGCCTTCAGCATGGCCGACATCATCGCCGTGCGGGACCTCGAGCAAGCAAACCAAGTCTTTCTTCCCAACCATGCACTCCCCTTTAGGATCAGCGCCGCCTTTCCACCGGAAAACTTTTACCGGTCCTTCGAGACTCATGGTCGGTCCCGCAAGGATCAGCAGATCAGGTCCCTGTACACAGAGGTCTCGAACGCCAAGACCAGCGAGCTGGAGAAAATGTTTGCGATAGCGACCGCCCTTTGGACCGATGGGCTTTAATTGCAGGAGGCTCGGACGTTTACCATTCGCTTTAAGTTCAAGTTCCAATATCACGGCCCAACCACGCAAGACCGGTCCACGAAGCCCAAGAAAAATCCGCTTGCCCGCCACGGCCAGCCCTTCGATATCAAACCCATTATCCTTGCCCGGAATGCCAAGAAACAGTCCGAGGTGTTCGTCTTGGCGTAATGCCTTGGTCAGGTCGTTCCCTCGATCGTCGCCCCGCAACTGAGCGGCCACCAGCTTCTTCCCATCCCGCATCGCCTTTTTTACCAACGTCGGTATCGCGTTGGTTTCCTCGACGGGAATTCGAGCCAGCAGGTAGCGGTTGCCTCTCCAGTTGACCTGGTATAGCTGCTGCCGAGCCCTCTTGGTACCCTCGTCGAGGGTTGGCTTAGGGCGAATGAGGCTATGGGAGCCTACCAACCAAAGATATCCGTCTGCATGGGTCAGCCCTTCCACATCCACTTCAGGCTGATTCTTCGAACCCTTCACCTTCTTCTGCGGAAGACGAAGAAAGTCCGCGAGTGGAAATCGTTCATGGCAACCGAATGCCTTGATACCGGGTTTGAGGCTCTTGATTGGTGCCAACCGCTCAAGACTAGTGCCTTCATCATTAACGACCCAGAGCGTGTCCGCGATTTGCGTCACGGCGGACAGGCCGTCACGTAGCTCTTTGCCCTTACTGATTCGATTGAGTTTGGGATGGAACGACAGCGTGATGTTCGTCGGCAGGCTCATACGGCTGGTTAGCCAGCGTAGCGCAGTTTCTCAGGCTTTCGACTGTTCCATCGTGGAGGAATCTGATTCCGGCGATTCCTTCTCCGAATCTTCAGCGGGCTTCTCTTCTTCCGGCACATCAAACCACTGCACCAGCATCTCTTCCCACCAGGCTTCGGTAATCTCCTCGCCTGGGTCCATCCCAAGAAAGGCCACATCTTCTTGCTTGATGCTGGCGCCGATGAGCTGGGGCTGGAACTTGGCGCGATTGATGACTTCTTTCATGAACAAGATACGCGTCGGCTACAAACCTAGCTGACGAGTTCGTGAAAGGAAATATCAGTCATGTCGAGGTTCTTGCCTGCGCAGAGTACCCCTTCAACTGCGTCGCTGATCTTGAGGGCTGTCTCGCCTGCCACACTCCTACTTCTGCAACAGCTACGGGTCATCGCAGAGTCTCCCTCTCACGTGAAACCTGGAATGCTTGTCATATCTGTGCGAAATGAGTATTCTCCCCACAAGGAACACGGATCGGGACGATGACGACCACCGACGTACTGAAATCCAAACGCAACGACATTCTCAGGCTTGCTGCAGAACACGGAGCCCACCAGATACGTGTGTTTGGATCAGCGGCACGGGGAGAAGCTGGCCCAAGCAGTGACATCGATTTCTTAGTTAGGATGGACTGTGGGCGGAGCTTGCTGGACCTGATTGAACTGAGCCAGCAGCTGGAATCCATTCTGCATCGGAAAGTGGATATCCTCACCGACGAGGGCCTAAGCCCCTACCTGCGGCAACGTATCCTTGATGAAGCCATCCCCCTATGAAGGATGACCGCATCTACCTGCTCCACATTCGCGACGCCGTCCAATATATTCTTGAGTATACGTCCCCCGGTAAGGATCGTTTCTTCGCGGACCGAAAAACCCAGGACGCCGTCATCCGCAATCTGGAAATTATTGGCGAAGCAACCAAGCGTATCTCTGCCCGCCTCAAAGAGGCTCACCCAGACATTTCCTGGAAACCTATCGCCGGAATGCGAGACAAGCTGGTGCATGATTACTTCGGCGTCAACCTTCAGCTCGTGTGGGATGTTGTCGAACGCGACTTGCCCATGTTGAAGGTCAAAGTTGCGGGACTTCTGGAAGAGCTCGGCTAGCGAACGTCGCCGAGAATCTGGACCGCATGACAAGACTTCTGGCACAGAAGTGCTTTGCCATCGGTCCAGCGGCAAGCCATATTCTGGGTAGGAGCTTATGTTTTCGATTGGGCCGCCGGCGACGAGTCCTGGTCCTTGGCTTCGCTGCTTTCTTCTTCGGCAGGCGTCTCCTCTTCCGGCACATCAAACCACTGAACCAACATCTCTTCCCACCAGGCTTCGGTGACGTCCTCGCCTGGGTCTGTTCCCAGAAAGGCCACGTCTTCTTGCTTGATGGATGCACCGACAAGCTGAGGTTGGAACTTCGCACGATTAATGACTTCTTTCGTGGCATAGCCACCGATGATCCAAGAATCGGGATCCGCTCGGCGGGACTTGTACGCCTTCAAGCCCTGCTTGAGGTACATGAAGATCTGCTGCTGAATCGGATCGGCAACGCCGGACTGGGGCAAGCTGAGGGTTTTTTCGATCCGCTTGCGCCAATGCCGATCGTCGTAGCGCGACGTGATCAACTGCAGCATTTCCTTTCCGAGTTCTGCATCAAGCGGCATGGTAATTCTTTCTGTGCTACGCGCGATTCACGGAGCCGGAAGTCATGATCATCAGCCGAGGTGTTGCTTAAAGAAGGCCTTCGTCCTGCCCCATGCATCCTTCGCGGCTTCAGGTCGATACACCGAGGGATCGGTGTCCCGAAAGAACGCATGCGGCGCTCCCGGATAGGTTTTGATCTCTCCGGGTTTGTTGTATTTCTTCAACGCCGCCGCCAATCGTTGCACATCGGCCTTCGTGATCCAGCCGTCGTCCTCCCCATAGATGTAGAGGACTGGACAGGCAAGATTCTGGATCGGTGTATCAGGATTAGGTACCTGCCCGTAGAAAGGTACCGCCGCTTTGATTTCCGGATTGACGCAGGGCAGCATGAGCGCGTAGGAACCACCCATGCAAAAGCCGGTGACGCCGATCTTGGTCGCATCGACTTCGGGAACCGCTTTCAGATAGGCTACCGTCGCGTTCAGATCGGCGAGCCCGTCCTCCTGCTTCAACCTGTTCATCAGTTTGCCTGCTTCCCCGGCGTCTGCCGTCAGCGCATGGCCCAGACGGGAATACAGGTCCGGAGCGATGGCGACGTAGCCTTCCCCCGCATATCGCCTTGCAATATCCTTCATATGGTCTGTGAGACCCCACCACTCCTGGACGATGATAATGGTCGGCCGTTTTTCCTTGGTTTGCGGAGCGGCCACGAAGGCCTTCATTCCTACTTTTCCGCTCTGATACTGTACGGTCGTTTCTCGAATGGATTCAGCCATGCGTCACCTCCGCACCGTCGCGAGTGTTTCGTTATGAGTGCTGAGTCCTGAGTGCGGGATAGAGGAAGGAGGGAGATTCCAACTCGGTACTCAGGGACTCATACCTCAGCATTTGCCCAGTTCTTAATTGCCCGCCACCATCATTTCTGAAATTTTGACGGTCGGGCTGGTGATGCGCCCTCGGAATACAAGATCGTTCCCGACAAGTTCGATATTTTTGAACATCTGTTTCAGATTGCCCGCGATGGTAATTTCTTCAACCGGATAGGCCAACTCTCCGTTTTCGACCCAAAATCCTGAGGCTCCACGTGAATAATCGCCGGTCACCATGTTGATACCGAATCCGATCAACTCCGTGACATAGAGCCCATCCTTCACCGACCCAATAATCTCTTGTGCGCTGTTCGTTCCAGGAACCAAATAAAAGTTCGTCGGACCGACCGAAGGACTTTCGCCCACACTTCGCGACGCATTTCCGGTCGAAGGAAGCCCCAGCTTCTTTCCCGAGTAGGTATCGAGCAGATAGCTCTTCAGCACGCCACGCTCGACAATCGTATTCTTGCGAGTCGCCAACCCTTCACCATCGAACGGACGAGACCCCAGGCCACCGACCATGCGACCATCGTCATACACCGTGATCAGCTCGGATGCTATCGTTTGCCCCAGTTTGTCGAGAAGAAAGGAGGCGCGCTTGTAGAGCCCATAGCCCGACACTGCACCGCAAAGGTTTGCGAGCAAGCTTCCGGCCGTCTCCTGATCGAACACGACCGGAACTCGTTTCGTCGAGACCTTGCGCGCGCCTAAGCGCCGAACAGCCCGTTTTGCAGCCTCTTGTCCGATCGATTCCGCGGAGGCCAACCGCCCGAACTTACGCTGCACCTCGTACCACGCATCACGTTGCATGGCGCCCGTTTCGGAGTCGGTCGCAATCGGAGAGACGGACAGTGAAAAGTTTGAACTCTTGTAGGACCCGACGAATCCATGACTATTGGCCAGCACCACCCGCCCGGAGGATGAATCAAACTCCGCACCCTCTGAGTTGGTCACCCGCTGGTCGGCCGCGAACGCCGCGGCTTCACCTCGTTTCGCCCAGTCGATCTGCGTCTCCGTATCGAGCACTGTGTCATCATACAGATCGAGGTCTGGCTGATCTGTGGCCATCTGCACAGCATCGGGCAATCCCGACACCACATCCTCGACCACTGCCCCAGCTAAGGTACAGGTGTCCGCGACGAGCCGTTCGAGGGATTCTTGTGAAAAGTCGGAGGTGGAGGTTGTCGCCGACCGTTTCCCGATGAAGACACGGAGGCCGAGCCGCTTCTCCCGCGCCTTGGTCAGTCGATCGACGGCACCGACCCGAACCTGGACGGAAAGGGTCTCTCCATCAGCCACCACAATATCCGCTTCCGTCGCCCCACAGGCCTTCGCGCGAGCAAGGACCTCCGACGCAAGTTGGGCGTACCCGTTGGCTGTTTCTACCGGAACCAAACTTTTTTTAGCCATCGGTGCGTTGCATCAATGCGTTAACCATTGCTCATCGATCAGCGGAACTTTCGTAGATAGAGCGGCTAGCTCCTGGTGCCACCGACCGTAATTTCGTCGATCTTAATGGTCGGTAAGCCGACTCCCACGGGGACCGACTGCCCGTCCTTCCCACAAGTCCCGATGCCGTTATCGAGCTTCAGATCGTGTCCCACCATCGAGACCTTCGTAAGAATCTCAGGTCCGTTCCCGATCAACGTGGCTCCTTTCACCGGCTTCGTAATCTGGCCGTCCTCAATCAGGTAGGCTTCACTCGCAGAAAATACGAACTTCCCGTTCGTAATATCGACTTGCCCACCTCCGAACGAGACGGCGTAGAGCCCTTTCTTGACTGATCGGATAATATCCTGCGGGTCGGACTCCCCAGCCAGCATAAAGGTATTCGTCATACGAGGAAGCACCACACTTTGGTAATTCTCCCGCCGTCCGTTCCCAGTCAAGGGAATCCCCATGAGGCGTGCATTGAGTTTATCGGTAATATAGCCACGGAGAATGCCCTTCTCGATCAGTGTCGTGCAACTGGTCGGAGTTCCCTCATCATCCATATTCAACGAGCCACGACGAGAGGGAAGGGTTCCATCATCCACGATCGTACAGACGTCGGATGCCACGCGCTTCCCGATCAAATTGGAAAAGGCAGACGTTTTCTTCCGGTTAAAGTCGGCTTCCAAACCGTGCCCGATCGCCTCGTGGAGTAAGATGCCGGGCCATCCACCGCCCAGAACGACCGGCATCACCCCAGCCGGAGCGTCGACCGCCGAGAGGTTGAGAATCGCCTCTCGTGCCGCTTCTCGCGCGTAGCCCAGATGGCGCCCTCCTTCTCGATAGAATTCGAACGCAACCCGACCGCCACCACCGAAGCTCCCTACCTGCCGATTATCACCGTCCTCGGCGATACAGGTGATCTGCAGGCGGGATAACGGTTGAATATCGGTCACCAAGGTCCCATCGGAGGTGGCCACCGCCACCACCTTGTACTCGGTGTTAAACGACGCCATCACGTTCTTGATGCGAGGGTCATATCGTCTGGCTTCCGCATCGATCTCGTTCAAGAGCGTCACACGCTCAGGCGTCGCGACTTCGGCTTTGGCCTGTTCCACCGGATAGAGATCTCTCGTGGGGCGTCGTTGCGTGGGCACTGGAACGGGCGAATCCCCTTTGGGGGAGTTGGCGATATACCGCGCCGTATCCGCCGCAATCTCTAGATCCTTTTTCGTGAGTTCATCCGAGTAGGCAAATCCGGTTTTTTCACCGGCCGTTGCACGAACTCCGACACCTTGAGAAATACTTTTAGCTGCACGCTTGACGATGCCTTCCTCCATGGACACCGATTCCGACGTACGCGACTCGAAATACAGATCCGCATAATCCACGTCTCGGACATTGAGCCGATCAAGGGCATGCTGCGCTTCGAACTCAGTGACGCCAAATTTGCTCAATTGGATAAGATCGGACATAGCTCAGTCTTTCTGGTCTCGGTAGTGGCGTAAGAAGGGGACAGTATAGCCCAATCATTTCCGTGGTCGCAATGCAGCGACACCTCTCACGTCGCAATTCTACTAATTGTACGATTACCTTACTATAATGAATGAGTTATCGTTTGACATTCCCTAGGCCCGCCAGTAGACTCTGACCACTTCAGCGCGTCTGCACACTGAACCTGTAGGAGCTGACTCAAGATTCATATGGCACACCAGCCATCTTCAAACCTCGATCGCCTTTCAGAAAGCGAATTAACCGCCAAATTAGAGCTGGATCTGCTCCCAAAACATGTCGCGGTCATTATGGACGGCAACGGTCGCTGGGCTGAGCTACGTGGTCTTCCTCGGATCGCTGGCCATCGCGAAGGCATCAATTCCGTCAGAGAAATGATCACCTTGTGTCTGGAATTAGGCATTCGGGCCCTGACGATCTACGCGTTTTCCCAGGAGAACTGGAATCGCCCAACTCACGAAATCAGCGCCCTCATGGGACTCCTGGAGCATTACCTCTCCACGGAACGGGCGAGTTTGATCGAGCAAGGGGTTCGCTTCCGCACCATCGGACGCCACGATCTCCTTCCGCAATCAGCCCAGCACTGGGTTCGCACCACCGAAAAAGAGACCGCTCATCTCGATAAAATGATCCTGACCGTCGCGTTGAGCTACGGCGGGCGAGCAGAGATCGTCGATGCCGTAAAAGCGCTGATCGGCGATGTCCAAACAGGCACCATACAGCCGAACCAAATCGATGAAACCACGTTCAAAAAGTACCTCTCCACTCATCCGCTCCCTGACCCAGACCTTCTGATTCGGACGAGTGGAGAAACCAGGATCAGCAATTTTCTCCTGTGGCAGTTAGCCTACACCGAGCTGTGCTTCAGCCCGACGCTATGGCCGGATTTTCGCCGGCGGGAGTTCCTCCTAGCGTTGATCGAGTATCAAAAACGGGAACGTCGATTTGGTCGAGTCCTAAGCACCGTATCGTCATAACACTTGTGGGATACCCCCTCGCGACAGAAATCCTTGCCCATAGCACTAGATTTGTGACGACCTCACCGGCACGTACCCGACAATTCGATCTCCGCCGTCTCTACACCGCGCTCGCGCTGATTCCCGCAGTCTATCTCATCATCGCACACCTCGTTCCCTGGGGCTTGACCCTGCTTTTGCTCGTGGTTGGTGTGATTGCCCTGCTGGAACTCTACAAACTCAGCTTCCCCTCAGGCTTGAGTCATCTCCTTCTGGGAGTAGGTCTGGCAGGGTTTACTCTGACACTTATCCAACCACATTTTTCGTTCTCCTGGTCAGAATTGCTCGTGGGCGGTGTCCTGGTGGCCCTCGTGACCGTATCCATCTCCGCTGCGTCCGCAGAACATCGATGGAACGACGCACTCGTGATTCTCCTGGGCATGTTGTACGTGGGGTTCCCTCTGAGCACCGTGGTCTCAGCCCGCGCACTACCTGACGGCCAGTGGCTCGTGCTCTTCCTGGCAGTTGTGACATGGGCGTCAGACATCGGGGCCTACTATGCGGGAACCTTGTGGGGAAAGCATCCGTTACTCCCGTCGATCAGTCCGAAGAAAACCGTCGAAGGGGTGCTCGGTGGACTCATTCTGGCGGTCACTGTGGCACTCCTGGCTCAGCAGTGGTTTGCTTCACAGCTCTCAGTATCCGATGCTTTGATCCTTGGCGCCCTCCTGACGATGGTGGGCCTCATCGGAGATCTTTTCGAATCGTTCATCAAACGACGAACCGGGGTCAAAGACTCGGGCGGGATCTTGCCTGGCCATGGCGGAATGCTGGACCGTCTCGATAGTCTCTTGTTCACTGCCCCCACATTCTACTACTATGTCGCCTACATTCGAGGCCTGTGGCCACTTTCCTGAGTGAATGGAGAGGAGAAGACATGAAGCCGATAATCATCTTGGGATCGACCGGATCGATCGGGACAAATACACTCGATATCGTTCAACGGTTTCCAGATGAATTTCGCGTGGTGGGTCTGACCGCCGGCAACAATATCGAGAAGCTCGAGGAGCAGATTCACCGTTTTAGGCCCAAAGCCGTGGCGGTCTCCACTGAATCCTCTGCCGCCCTCCTTCGCAGCCGATGTGCCGATCTTCGAGTCGAGGTCCTATCCGGGGAAGACGGCATTACCCACGTGGCATCGGTCCTGGATGCTGAATTGGTCATTTCCGCCATCGTGGGAGCCGCCGGGCTTGTTCCGACTTTGTCCGCGATTCGAAGTGGCAAGCATATCGCTTTGGCGAACAAAGAGCCAATGGTCATGGCGGGAAAGTTGATGCAGGATGAAGCTCGCAAACATGGGGTCAAGATTTTCCCGGTCGATAGCGAGCATAGCGCCATCTTTCAGTCGCTGGAGGGGCATCGGATTGAAGATGTCCGGCGACTGATTCTCACGGCGTCCGGCGGAGCGCTCTGGACGCTGACTCCGGACCAGCTTCAAGACGTCACACCTGAACGGGCCTTGCAGCACCCCAACTGGAAGATGGGGGCCAAGATCACCATCGACTCGGCCACCCTGATGAACAAAGGGTTGGAGGTCGTGGAAGCTCGATGGCTGTTTGATATCCCTGAATCCAACATCGAGGTCATGGTCCATCGAGAAAGCATCATTCACTCGCTGGTTGAATACAAGGATCGTTCGATTATTGCCCAATTGGGGCTTCCTGACATGCGAACCCCTATCTCGTACGCGATGCACTATCCTGCACGGATGACGCTTGATCTTCCTTCGCTGGAGTTGACGGAGATCGGACAACTGTCCTTTTTCAAACCCGACCATGATCGATTCCCCTGTCTCAATCTCGGGTATGAATCGCTTCGCATCGGGGGCACCATGCCAGCCACGATGAATGCGGCCAATGAGATTGCCGTCGACGCGTTTCTCAACCATGGCCTCCGCTTCGTTGAAATCCAGCAGGTGATTCGCAACACCATGGAGGCGCATAGTCAGCAAGAAATCACGTGCCTCGATGACGCCTTGGACGCTGATCGATGGGCAAGAGAAAAAGCAGAATCATTGGTGCACGCCTTCTCTCACTCATGATTGTTTTGCATTTCGGATAACGTCTGTTAGAGTTAAAAGACTGAGGAAGCAACAGGGAGCTCTCATGACATCCGCATTCGCCTGGTCCCCCGATACGCTCTGGCTTCTCCTCCAGAAAGCTTGGTGGTTTCTCGTGGTCCTTGGTGTCTTAGTGGCCTTCCACGAACTTGGCCACTTCCTCGCTGCCCGCTGGGTCGGAGTGAAAGTCTTGAAGTTTTCGATCGGGTTCGGCCCGAAGATCTTCGGTCGTCAGGTCGGCGAAACGGAATACCTCGTCTCAGCCGTTCCCCTTGGTGGCTATGTCAAACTATTCGGTGAGGATGAAACAGAAGCCACGACCCCCGATGACCGCCGCCGGTCCTTTTCGCACCAAGGCCTGTGGGGAAAAGTCCTGATCGTCGCCGCCGGCCCGGGATTTAATTTTATTCTGGCCTACTTGATCTTTGCCGGATGGCTATCGACCGGATCGCCCCTCTTTGTCCCGACCTTTCGTGATTTGAGCGCGGATGTCGAGGCGCTCGTTCCTGGATCCCCAGCATCGGTGGCCGGCATGGAAGTCGGCGACCGTGTCGTCAGCGTGAATGGGAAAGAAATCTCTACCAAGACTGAATTGCTGGATCTCGTTTCCCGGAGCAATGGACAGCCGATCTCACTGGAGGTCCGACGAGACGGACACCTCAAAACGCTCACGGCGACTCCCGTGCAGATGACTGGGGATGAGGTAACGACAGAAGAACCGCTGTACACCATCGGGGTCGAAGAAATGCCCGCGTTGGTCACATCGGTCCTGCATGGATCACCAGCGTCCATGGCTGGACTCCAGCCCGGTGATCGGGTGGTCGCGATCGAGGGACAGAGGATCTATTCGTGGTCCCAGATGACCACACACGTGCGAGAGCATCCTGAGACGCCGTTGACATTCGAGGTGCTTCGCGAAGGAATGCGCACCACATTGACCGTCACGCCGGCCAGCGAAAAACTCACGGTCAATGGACAGACCTCTGAAGTGGGAAAGATCGGCATCTCCGGTCCTGGTCGCTCGTTGATGCGGTCCGAGAACGTGGCGGAAGCCGTGTACCAAGGGCTGGAAGCCACGTGGGGATGGACGGAGCTGACGGCCATCGGTCTCTATAAGATGGTGATCGGTGACATTTCGAGCAAGAATATCGGCGGCCCACTGACGATCGCCAATATCTCGGGGGAAGCCGCCTCTCAAGGTGCCTCCAGCGTCGTCTTTTTGATCGCCATTCTGAGCATCAACCTCGGAGTCCTGAATCTGCTGCCGATCCCCATTCTTGACGGTGGCCACTTGCTCTTTTTCTTGATTGAAGGCATCTTACGTAAACCACTTGGCGAGCGACAGCGAGAGGTTGCTCAACAAGTTGGATTGGTCTTATTGGTCGGTGTCATGATCTTCGCCTTTTGGAACGATCTAGAACGGATCTTCTCCCGCTAGACAGAATGCTGAAACAAGTCCCTAACCTCGTTCTCGGCTCCAAGAAATCCTCAACGTACCCCAGAGGGTACGCCTCCGGTTTCTTTTCGCCTGCGGCCTCGTTAGATGACTCGTTTGAGCATTCTGTAAACTCTTCCACCGTTCGACTCATATCCTAACCACCACTACGCCATGAAGATGTCCCAATTGTTAATTCCTACGCTACGGGACGATCCCGGAGAAGCCGAAACCGTCAGCCATCGATTGATGTTGCGCGCGGGGCTGATCCGCAAGGTCGCGGCAGGGATCTATACCTATCTTCCGCTCGGCCTACGGGTCATCCGGAAGATTGAGCAGATCATCCGCGAGGAGATGAATCGAGCCGGCGCGCAGGAGCTGCTGATGCCGATCGCGTCCCCTGCGGAACTCTGGAAAGAAACCGCTCGTTGGGATTACTACGGGAAGGAGCTCTTACGGTTCAAGGATCGTCACGAACGTGATTTCTGTTTAGGTCCGACTCATGAAGAAGTCATCACGGATCTCTTCCGGCGAGAAGTGCGTTCGTATCGCCAGCTCCCGTTGAACTTTTATCAAATCCAAACCAAATTCCGAGACGAAATCCGTCCCCGCTTTGGTCTCATGCGAGGGCGTGAATTCATTATGAAAGACGCCTATAGCTTTGACCTTGATGAAGCCGGCGCCAAGGTCAGCTACCAGAACATGTATGACGCCTATACCAGGATATTCACACGCTGCGGCCTGACCTTCCGACCTGTAGAAGCAGACACGGGGCTGATCGGTGGGGATGTCTCGCATGAGTTCATGGTGCTCGCCGAAACAGGTGAAGCAACCGTCGTATACAGTACGGAGGGATCCTATGCCGCCAACCTTGAACGAGCTGAGGCATGCCCCCCCACTGAAGCAGATACAAGTGCGTTACTCCCGCTGACTGCTGTTGAAACGCCTCAGCGTCGGACGGTAGAAGAGGTCACAGCTTTTTTAAGGGTTTCATCTCGGCAACTGGTGAAGACATTACTGTATCGATCCGGAACCGAATCTGTTGCTGTCTTGATCCGGGGAGATCATGAAGTCAACGAAGTCAAACTGGCGCGGTTGCTCCAGGTGACGGATGTCACATTGGCGGATCCTGACACCGTACAGCGTCTCACAGGGTGCCCCCCCGGATTTGCAGGACCGATCGGGTTGCAGCAGGTTCGCATTCTCGCCGATCGGGCCGTCGAAGGAATAAAAAACGTCGTGGTCGGGGCCAACAAGGCCGACACACACTACCAGAACGCTAACGTCGGTCGCGATTTTTCCGTTGAACAATTTGCCGACCTTCGGAATGTGCAAGCCGGCGATCCATCCTCTCGTGGTCCTGGTGTGTTGACGCTCGCCAAGGGAATCGAAGTTGGACAAGTCTTCTTGCTCGGCACCAAGTACAGTCAGAAAATGAACGCCACCATCCTCGATGAGCAAGGCAAAGAGCGCTTAGCCATCATGGGTTGTTACGGCATCGGTGTGGGACGCACAGCCGCCGCAGCGATCGAACAACATCACGACGACAAAGGCATCATCTGGCCGTTTCCCATTGCACCGTTTCATGTTCACTTGTTGACGGTCAGCCAATCCGAAAAGACGACCGAAACCGCTGCCCGGCTCTACCCAGAATTAGAGAATGCAGGCTTTGAGGTCCTCTGGGACGATCGTCCTGATCGAGCAGGGGTAAAATTCAATGACGCCGATCTGATCGGAATCCCCTTTCAGGTCGTCATTGGCGACAAGGGCCTCGCCGATGGAATCGTGGAGATCAAGATCCGGAAGGGAGGACTCAAGTCTCGGATAGCCCCTCACGATCTGGTCGACCACCTAAAAACACTTCGCCTCGAGCATGATCCATCTGTTCGGTGAGACGGCTACGCGCACGCACTACTCCTCCCTCGCCAATCGTTGATCTTCCTTCGATGGAAAATGTCTTTTCCTTGCCTTCCCGTCTCTTTCGGCTAGACTGAAACTCGATTCACAACGGTGGGCCGCGATCGCGAAGCAAGGGTCTTCTGATCCAGCGCGCAACCCGATTGTTCCGCGTCTCAACGGCAGCGAAAGCAGAGTCGGATGCAAGCCAAGCCCATAACTCCCAACGTCCAGGAATTACAACAAAAGGTTGAGCACGCAGAGCATGTCAAACGCATTACCACTCAAATTCATGCGGCCAACAATCTCGATCAAATCCTTCTGGACCTGCACAAAGATATCCTCAGTTTGTTCGACGCAGAAGATTTAACCCTCTTCGCGTTCGACACCGACAAAAAAGAGATTTTCTCCAAAGTTCCCCACATCGACGGTGTTGAGGAAGTCCGTATCCCCATTACCGAGCAGAGTCTGCCCGGCTTCTGCGCCAAGTACCTCCGTCCAGTGAACATCGCCGATGCGTACAACATGGCGGAGCTCAAGGCCACTCACCCCGCTCTCGTTCATGATACCTCCTACGACAAACGGACCGGGTTCAAAACCAAACAGGTGCTGACGTACCCGATCGTCGCCGACAATAAATACTTGATGGGAGTGCTTCAACTCCTCAACAAGAAGAGCGGGAGTCGGTTTACCCGAAAAGATGAAGAATCGGTCGATGAAATTGCGAAGGCGCTCGGGATTGCATTCTTCAACCTTCGAAAGATCTCAAAAAAGAATCCCACCAAATTTGACCTCCTGGTGAGTAATAGCCGGATCACGCAAAATGAGCTCGACCAGGCTATCGCCGACTCTCGAAAGGGCATGAACGACCTTGAGAGTATCCTCATTGAAAAATACAAAGTCCCCAAGATTGATATCGGTAAATCGCTGGCCCAGTTTTATAAGTGCCCCTATATCGAGTACAGCGAGCGAACGATCGTCGACGTGGAGCTCTTGAAAAATCTGAATGTCGACTATCTGAAGAAAAACCACTGGATGCCGCTGAAGCGCGATCGTACGGCCATCGAAATTCTGACCGACGATCCAGGCGATCTTGACCGTGTTCAGGATATCAAACGCACATTCCCTGGCCTGAATATCCGCTTCGCCGTGAGCCTCCGCCGAGACATCTCGCAGTTTCTTGGCTCAGCGACCGGACAGGGAGGGGATGGCGGAGGACGCAAGCTCGATGAGAATGTATCCGACATTCTCGGAGAACTGGTCACCGAGGCTCAGGCCGAGGCGATGGAAGACTCCGGTTTGGGTGGAGGGCTGGACGAAAACGACAGCGCCATCGTCCGGCTGGCCAACCAAATCATTGCCGATGCCTACCGCCAAAATGCCTCGGACATTCACATCGAGCCCTACGGAGAGAAACGCGAAACGCTCGTGCGTTTCCGAGTTGACGGTGAATGCTTCGAGTACATGAAGATCCCGCAGAGCTATCGCCGTGCGATCGTGTCTCGGCTCAAGATCATGGCCAGTTTGGATATCGCCGAGCGCCGGAAACCTCAGGATGGGAAAATCAAGTTCAAGCTCTCGGAGTCGAAAGAAATTGAGCTCCGTGTCGCGACGCTCCCCACCGCCGGATACAACGAAGACGTGGTAATGCGTATCCTTGCGGCAAGCGAACCACTGCCACTTGATAAAATGGGATTCTCCGAACGCAACCTCAAAGTGTTGAAGGAAATTTCCGAAAGACCATACGGCATCATTCTCTGTGTCGGTCCGACCGGTTCAGGAAAAACGACGACGCTCCACTCGGTGTTGGGCAACATCAATACTCCGGACATCAAGATATGGACGGCCGAGGATCCAGTCGAAATCACGCAGTACGGCCTTCGCCAAGTACAAGTCCAGCCGAAGATCGGCCTTACCTTCGCTGCAGCCATGCGCGCATTTCTCCGGGCCGACCCCGACGTCATCATGGTGGGAGAAATGCGGGATAAGGAAACCGCTGACACTGGCATTGAAGCATCGTTGACCGGTCACCTTGTCCTCAGCACACTCCACACCAACAGCGCCGTCGAAACCGTCACCCGACTCCTTGACATGGGTTGTGATCCGTTCAGCTTTGCCGATGCCATGTTAGGCGTCCTCGCGCAACGTCTGGCTCGTAGAATATGCAAGGAATGCAAAGAGCAATACATCGGAACCAAAGAAGAGTATGAAGAACTCCGATTAGGCTACGGCCCTGAGTATTGGGACAAGCTCGGCATCAAGCAAGATAATGCGTTCCGGCTTTCGCGCGGAAAAGGCTGCGAGACATGCAATCGCTCCGGCTTCAAGGGGCGCGTCGCCCTCCACGAGCTGCTCCTTGGCACGGATGAAATGAAACGTATGGTGCAAATGAAAGCGCGCACCGAGGATATGCTGAAAACAGCCCTCCAGGAAGGTATGACGACGCTCGTCCAAGACGGAATCCACAAGGTCATGCAAGGTCACACCACCTACAAAGAAGTCAAAGCGGTGGCGATTAAGTAGCGTTCAAGGTCCGCGCGATTGCAACTCCATTTTTCTTGGAACTGGCCCTTTCACTTCCTATCCACAACCGTGTAGAATGCCGCCCCGTTTAACAGGAGTATCGACGTCATGCGATTATCCAAGCTCCTTGTAGCATCGTTAATTCTTCTTGCCGGGTGCGAATCCCTCGACCGTACGCTCACAAATACAGAACGTGTGCTTGGTAGCCGTACCGGCAGAACCGTCCTCGACCTTGCCACGGGCAAGGACCCTAAGCTACTCGTCAAAGAGCGGGTTGATGCCTATCAGCGTGATCCCCAGGCCGTACTTCGGGATCTGAGGACGATTCAACGAGACTTCAACACGATCATGACAGCCCTCACGGGGCGAGTCCGACAGACGTGGGGTGAGAAAGAAATCAAGGTTCCGGAACAAAAGAAGTATGTGAAGTACACGCAGAATTACATGAGCCGGAGCGTCGTCGACTTCGACAATGGGTCAATTGTGGTGGAGACTCTGGACGAGAAAGCGCCGAAAGAAAGTTTAAAGAACGCCATCGTCACGACCTTGCTGACTCCGGACGACCCACGCTCCGTCGATCTATTTTCCGACAAAGCCGTGACGCTCACGAGTGAGCGGCCTCCATATTTATTAGGTCTGGTGCTGGACCAACAAGGACAGCCAATCCGCACCCCAGCCCAAGCGGAAGCATTTGCGGCTTCAACGCTCAATAGCGCCGAGACACGACCGGTGGATCAGAACGGAGCGGCGAAGCAGGCACTGGTGGTCGAGATCAGGATGGTGGCGAATTTCTCGAACCGGCAAGCCGAGAAGTACCGCGCAACCGTCACCAAGTATGCGGAACAGTTTAAGATCAGTCCGAGTCTAATTTTTGCGGTCATTCGAACGGAAAGTAACTTCAACCCTTTTGCCGTGAGTTCCGCCCCGGCTTATGGGCTGATGCAGTTGGTGCCAAGCAGTGGAGGTCGCGATGCGTATCGAAAAGCCAAAGGAAAAGATACAATACCATCGCGCGAATATCTGTTCGACCCGGAGAACAACATTGAGCTCGGCAGTGCCTATCTCAATGTCCTATCTTACAATTTACTTGAACAGATCGACAACGAGGTCTCGCGGGAATATTGCGTCATCTCAGCCTATAACACAGGTTCCGGAAATGTGTTCAAGACATTTGGCAATAACTCCGTATCCGCCGTCAATCAAATTAACAGCCTCGAGCCTCCGGCCGTCTACGACCGATTACGGAACAACCTGCCGTACCAGGAAACCAGAGATTACCTCGTGAAGGTCGTCGGCTTCCGTAAGCAGTTCGTGTCTCTCCCCGAAAGCAATGGACGTTGAGTCTCTTGGTGCATTCGGTTAGCTTCGGAGATCAGCCTAACAAGGTTAGGCCACGACCGTCGGGCCAGACTTGGACTGGTGGGTCATGAAGGCCAGAATATGTTTGTTGTCGCTCGGAGATAACCCTTCGAACTCCACTCCATACGTGTGTTCTTTGCCCCACCTGACGGTGGCAGTTTTGATGACCATTGATGCGGCCTGATCAGGTAATCGTAACTGCATCGCGATCCGGTCTCCAGGTGTGATCACGGCTTCGGTCATGACACGTACCCCTTTGGTGGAGAGGTCGTAGATAATGCCCAATCCCTGCTCAACTGCTCCTTTTTTGACCAAACCCACTCGTGCCAGTGCACAGGGGAACGGAGCGGATACCCGCACGCGAGGATATTTTCGTAATTGCGGCGTGCCGTGAACACCGAGCGGCTTGAAATCTGGATCATCCATATTCTACTCCTTCGCTAAACCAGAGAGACCCATGTACTCGGCCAACCGGTTCAAAGACGCTTCTGAAAGCGCACTGAACGCAAGTCCATGGAATTGATAGTTTGTCCAACACACGGTGGCCATCGCCACCTCAACCGGAGGGGTACTCTTGTTCAATCGAAGCACGAGAGAAACCTGATCGCCTGGTTTGATGGCTGCATCGGTACTGACGCAGGCGCCGTGCAGCGATAGGTCATACACCAAGCCAACGTCATGGACCGGCTTCCGGAACCACCCTCGTGTTGTTTGAGAAGATACCGAGCAGCTGAACGGCGTTGGGATGCGAACCCTGGAATACTGCCGAGCTTTGTTTCGCGCCAGCTTCTGCTGAGGAACCAGCTGCATGCCAATCTACCTCGTGAGGGATACTGTATCCCACGAGGTAGATTTTGCGAACTGTTTTTACACTTTACGAATGTCTTGTCGAAGAAGGATTGGGAGTTGAAGATCCAGCATGAGCACCTCTCGACATCGGACGACGGTACCGTCCTGTACTCTTCATATGATTGGCGGAGGAATGCTCATGACGACGGACTTGTCTGGCTCCATCATTCACAGCAGATGGCGGCGCCCCACTCCCAGCGGCAAGCGGAACAGCTTGCCCCAACAGCCGCTCGATGTCTCGAAGTTGAGACCGATCTTCACCTGTCACAAAGCTCGTTGCGCGACCGGTCGTCTTCATCCTCGCCGTCCGTCCGATACGATGCACATAATCCTCCGGACAATTGGGCAAATCAAAATTGATCACGTGGCCGATGTTCGCGACATCAATCCCTCGAGCAGCGATATCCGTCGCAACTAGCACCCGAAATGCTCCGCGTTTAAACCCCTCTAGCGCCGCACGTCGCTGTGACAGACTTCGGCCTCCATGCAAGATCGCCACTCGATGGCCCGCGCGACCCAACATGCGACCCAACCGATCCGCCCGATGCTTCGTCCTCGTGAAAACCAAGGCCGTATCCTTATCGGCCCCTAGGAGGGATAAGAGAAGATCGGACTTATCGGTGTGGGATGTATAATGGATCGCTTGAGTCACTCCGTCCGCCGTCGTCGCCGAAGGGGCAACCATGACACGCACAGGATTCCTGACGCTGGCTTGAACCAACCGGGCAAGATCCGCCGGCAATGTGGCCGAAAAGAGTAAGGTCTGTCGCTCCTCAGGCAAGGCATCAAGAATCTGATTGATTTGCGGGGCAAAGCCCATATCCAACATCCGATCCGCCTCATCCAATACCAACATCTTCATGGACGACAATAAAATCGTGCCGTTCCACATGTGATCAAGAAGTCGACCAGGCGTCGCCACTAAGATGTCCGGTCGCTGCCGCAAACCTCGCACCTGCGCTTGCATGTCAGCTCCTCCCACAATGACAGTGGCGGAGATGCCTCGACTCCGCCCGAGCTTCTCAATCGTGGCCAGCGTCTGCAAGGCGAGTTCGCGCGTCGGCGCGAGGATCAGCGCCTTTGGCTGCCCCTTCGGGAGGGTAGCCAGGCGTTCGACAATCGGAATCACAAACGCCGCCGTTTTACCGGTGCCAGTCTGAGCGCATCCGATCACATCTCGTCCAGCTAGAGCCGGAGGGATGGCTTGTTCTTGAATGGGAGTGGGTGAGGCAAACCCAGCTTCCGCTAGGTCGCGTAAAAGAGCCTCGGACAAACCGAGAGCGTGAAAACTGCGTTGAGCAGACGTATCCACTACATTATCCTTTCAGTTTGATCGCATTATGACGGGATCAGAGAACCGAGGGGAGA
>JAOUHJ010000081.1 GCA_029865225.1 Nitrospira sp. | reverse complement strand
GGCGCGAAGGGATACGTCTTTCAGGTAGAGCTGGCCTGGCGGGCGGTTCAACTCGGAGCAGACATTCGTGAACTACCCATTCGCTTCAGCGACCGCGTCCAAGGCCAGAGCAAGCTTGGCTGGCATTCCCTCATCGAAGGACTCGTTGAGGTGCCGAAAATGTGTTTTTGTAATTAACGAATCGATAAGGCCCTTCACAACCAGTTTCATGTTTCAAGCAAGGACCGAGTGAGGAAACCGACGGCCCCTGAGTTTCGAGTTTCGACAGATCAATGACAAGCTCATCCTTGGCGTTCGCAAAGATTACATCGAGTATGCTGGCTTTAGTGGGAACGACAGCCTCCGTGGACTGAAACCGCAAGTCAAAGCCTTTTGCAGCGGTCGGCCGCATGGGATATCGGCGATCATAGATCATCCCATAGGCCGGAATACCATAAATGATGCGCCAGTTGCCCAAGAGCATATGCAGTTCAGTCCCGTGAATGTAGAGTCCGCCGGTCGTGATAACCCGCCTCGCAAAGGTCAACGGTTCGCTGAGATAGAATGTGACTCGTTCGTTGTAGTTCGCCTCAGCAAGCGCCTCTGCTATACGCACCGATAACAGTGCCAATTCCTCGTCCGTGAAGGCTGGAACCAAGGGAGACTCGCCCCGCATCCATCGTTTTAGTGCGATCCAATGCTCTTGAACCATCAATCCCGACAAGATCGTACGTAATTTGTCAGGTTCGATCACAAAGGGGTGTGCATGATGAGTTGGAGGCCATTCCGCCAGGACTTCCGAGTCTTCTTCCAATCGCACGAAATTAACCGGGTCCTCATAGATGATCCTCGACGGGATGTGAGGAGCGGCACAACCAGCCAATACGAGGAGAGAGACAAGAAGTCCCACTGAGATGAGCCACGTCCATTTCGCATGCATGATCACGAAAACCTAGCGCTCACTGATCGTGATGGTCATCTCCGCACGCTCTAACGGATTGTCCCGCCCATCCCGTTTCATGTTGACGATCGTATCGGCGACGTCCATCCCGCTCTCGACCTCTCCGAAAACCGTGTACTGCCAGTCCAGGAAGTTGGCATCCGAGACACAAATGAAGAACTGTGATCCGGCACTATCGGGATCGTTGGCTCTGGCCATCGAGACGATACCACGCTTGTGGGGCGTACTATTGAATTCGGCCTTCACTTTGTAACCAGGTCCACCCATCCCATGTGAAGAGCGGTCCGCGGTCTTACTATTGGGGTCTCCCCCCTGGATCATGAAACCGGGGATGACACGGTGAAACGTCGTTCCATTATAAAACCCTTCTTTGGAAAGCTTGATGAAGTTGTTCACGTGACCTGGCGCCACGTCCGGATGGAATTTGAGTACGATCTCCCCGATCGGTTGTCCCTTGCTCGTGACCGCGATGGTGGCCCGTGTGTTCTTCGACACGTCACTCATGAGGTTTATCCTTTCTATCTCTTATCGAAAGAGAAACGGAGGTGGGGCAATTCCGACCTCCAGTCCTTGATTCACGGCTATCCAGGAAAGACCATCGTCACTGCGGAACACCCCTGAACTCGTTCCTGCATACAGCCCTCTCTCACCTACCCCCAGTAATACCTGAATGGACAGGTTTGTGAGACCTCGATTCAGAGGTATCCACTGTTTCCCTTTATCAACCGTCTTAAAGATTCCGTGCCCTGTGGCCACAACCATGGTTTGGTCGCTCAGAACGATGCCACGGATGGAGTCATTGGGAAGGGCCCTACTGATGGGACGCCAGGTCAGTCCGCCATCTGCGCTGCGAAATACTCCCCCATCGAAAGTCCCAGCCAAAATACTCTGGTCCTGATCGATCACCAGCACACGGATGAAGTTTTCAATCATGCCTTCATGATCTTTTAGACCCTGCCGGACACGAACCCACCCTGAAGAACGAGGGCTCAGTCGAAAAATCCCTTTTCCTGAGGTGCCTGCGAACAATGTTCCGTCTGCGGCCCGTGCAAGCGAATGGACCAACGTATCATCAAGCCCCGTCGTGACGGGCACCCAGCGATCATCGGCACGGCGTAGGCGATATACGCCGTCGCCCGTTCCGGCATAGAGCTCATGATCGACCGTCAGAAGCGATTTGACTTCCAGCCGTTTCAGTCCCTCATTCACAGGCTGCCACGTAGTGCCTTCATCACGGGACCGGAACACTCCCCCGCGAAACGTTCCGGCATACACGACCCCGTCCCCCGTGACCGCCAAACTCAGGATAAAGGGATCGGTGACTCCATCTCCCACAGCATTCCACGTGGCGCCTTGATCCATGGTCCGAAACACGCCATGTCCAAACGACCCTGCATAGACAACACCGTCTTCACTGATCGCGAGCGCCTGTACGCTTGTCGCAGACTGTTCTGAAGGTCCCGAGGCCACCGAAGAATCGGCCACCATCTGTGCTGTCGATGCTACCATCGCGTTTCTCGATCGAGGCTCATCCCCATGCGCCATTCCAAGAACCCCACCAGTCCATAATATGAGGACTAGCCAGGCAGCTCGTCCCGGTCTATTCGAAATGCCAAGGAGCTTCATCGCATTCTGGTTCCTGCCGTTTTGAACGGCACATCAGGGTCAGTCGGCAAATCCATCCCATCATGGTCCTGACTTCGCCCAAACACACGGGCCCCGATAATCCCAACTTCATACAGCAACATCAACGGAACTGCCATCAGTAACATCGTAAAGAGCGTGGCATCGGGCGTCACCACGGCAGAAACGATGAGGCACAGCAAAATGGCGTGTTTTCGGTACCGTGCGAATGTCTGCGCCGACGCCGCGCCGATCACGGCCGCCAGCGTCATCGCCAATGGGAGTTCGAATGCGCAACCAAAAATGAGTAGGAATTTCACGTTGAAATCAATATAGATTCCCACGCCTAGCTGCGGAGTAATATCTCGATCGAGCCCGAAACTCACAAACCAATCGATCACGAGCGGCAGGATGACCGCGTTGCAAAAAACCATCCCTAACCCAAACAAGGCTCCAGCCAACATGAACAGCGGGATCGCCCAACGCTGCTCCTTCGGCAGCAACGCAGGCTCAATCAACTTCCAACAGTGGTAGAAAATGACCGGTAGACTGAGGATAAAGGCGGCCAACAACGACACCTTGATGGAAGCGAACAAGGCTTCCGTCGGCCCATAAAAGGCCAGTTGGTTCTCAAACGGCCGATTGAGCCACGCGACCATGTCGGCGGAAAACGAGAATGTGAGGACAAGCAACCCTAACATCGTCGCGCCAACGATCAGCAATCGGCGCTTGATGTTTTGGAGGTGCGCGGCAAGCGGATGGACGATCTGTTCCATGTTGATTGCTTAGTCGTGGACGCGGCACTGGCCTCACGGCATTCTACCGCGCCGGTTCCAGTCGTTGGTCGCGGTGGAGACGAATGAACTCCGCCAGCTTGTCTTTCATGGCCAATTTTTCTTTTTGGATTCGCTTTTTCTCGATCTCTTCATTCGGCGTCAGGACATGGCGTCTTTGCAACTCGTTCAGCTCACGGTCCAGACGATGGTGAGATTCCTCCAGCTCGCGGAATTCGGTGTTGCTGCGGCGAAGCTGTTCGACGATCGCATCTTCCGTCAACATACGACACCTCCCGGTTAGAGTGAGTCTGTCGAGGTTGATTCACCTCCTGCACGACACGTTGGTACATTCTGTCGACCGCTCGGCATGACAAGCGGATTCATTTCCATCAGCACGGCATCTTCGATTGGATTGGAATAATACTGAGGGCGGGTCCCGACCTGAATAAACCCCATCGCGGTATAGAGTAAGCGCGCAGGCGTGTTTGACGCTCTGACTTCAAGAACCGCTCGAGTCGCCGCGTGATTGAGTGCCACACGAAACGCTTCCGCCGCCAGGGCCGTTCCAATCCCTTGCCTCCGCACCGACTCTCGCACCGCCAGATTCATCAGGCGCAGCTCTTCAAAGACGATCCAGAAACAGTGATACCCCACGATCGCGCACTCGCTCCCTGCCGATGACTGTCCCTGCTGCATCGCGACGAGAAAGTGTGCAAACTGATTACCCAGCAACTCTGACTCGAGCATTTTGCGCGTCCAGGGGGAGGAGAAGCAAGCCTCTTCCAAGGAGAGGATATCCGGCAACATCTCCGGCGTCGCAGGCCGGATGTGAAATGCTGATCCTGTTCGGTCGTGGTTCATCTGTTCCGTGTATTCTTCGATCGTGGACGACGAGCCAGTCGTGCCGCAACTTTCATTTCGACCCTCTTCCGACGTCGCGCCACCGGCGAAAGGCCTCCCGAACGTTCGTACTGGATTTCCGCCTCAGCACGCTGTACGTACAACGGAGCCACCACGCTCCCGGCAATCACGCCCTGCTGTATCTGCTCCATTCCCATGCGAGCTACCTGAATCGCCGAAGGTCTGAAGGCATGATCCGGCCCAACCGTGACCGTGACCGACTCCGGCAATGCACATCGGATTTCGTTCTCCATCGCTGACCATCCAAGCCCGATCATTACAGTCTGGTCGGGCAGGCTCTGCGCGAGCGCAGTGGGGGTGCCGACCTGCTCGCTCACAAGCCGTTCCCACTGCCCCTCACCCATCCAACGAAATAGGGCCCAATAGACCTCATCGCGACGACTCATCAATACGGGACAGAGGGGACGAGACTCCCCTTGAACCGTCCTCGCCATCGCTTCCAAGGTGGGAACCAGCACGAGAGGAAGCCCACTGGCTGCTCGCAGCCCCAGGCAGGTCGCAAGCCCGACACGGATCCCCGTAAATGACCCAGGCCCGGCTGAACAGCAGAGGCCATCCAGCTCGTTGAGTCGTAACTCAGACTTGCTGAGCAGTTGATCGATGGCTGGCAGCAGGAGCGACCCATGAGCGCCGCCCGCTTCCTGCTCGTGCATGCCCAACACCCGATCATCGTCCAAGAGGGCCACACTCTGCCATGCAGTAGCCGTTTCAATTGCCAGAATTTTCATCGCAACTTAAGAAGCCTGCCCCAAGTCCTTTGCGTTGATCGTTTGGTTATGATGCAACTCGTGGAAGGTCACCTGGATCGATCCCTCCCCATGACCGTCGACGAGAGAAACCTTGAACGGGCGTAACAGTGGGCCGTCTTGCTCAACCACCACCCGCTCTGGCCCCGTCTCCGAATCATCGAGTCTCCTAAAATCATCGTATTGGATCGTCGCTTCCACGTCACCGTCCGTTCCCAACCGATCTTCTTGAACCACTAAGAGTCGACGATCAAACCAGAGACGCCGAATAGCGTGACGCACTGCACCCGCCTCACCGCTGAAGGCTGTATAGACATCGAGACGATACCGGTCACGATCCTCCACGACTTCCACGGTTTCCTCGTGGGTGATCGCACTGGTCCCCAAGACCCCGCCGACCGCCCAGGCACTCAATTGCGAGAATCGAGCAAGCTTCCCGAGGTCTTTCATATCGGATTGGCGTCCACTATACACTTTCCCTTCCAGCGGCAAACGGAGCTTATACCAATCGTCTGCCTGCACAAATTCAAACAGCTCGTTTCCGATCGGTGTAAAACCTCGCAGACGCACGGCGTTGGGGCGACGGTAGTGGACGGTTCCTTCTACCCGTGTCGCGATCGGCATAAGCCCGCCACGTACCTTTGCGGTGAACAGTCCCTTCATGGAATGAACGGCGGCTTCTCGCTGCCGCAACAGCGTCGTGAGTTCTTCAGCCGTGACCCGTTTCAACGGCGGTGCTTCTTTCGGACGGATGAGTGTACATCCGGCCAACCCTATCACTATCAATAAGACGATGAAAAACGGACGAACCACCCGTGTGATGACAGTGGCCGTCCCCTGTGGTGAGCGACGTCGATGACTAGGCCAGTACAATATCAAGCGCCTCTCTCACTTCGTGAATCCCGATCAATTCCATCCCATCGATGGGATCCAGCTTCGTCAGATTGCGTTCTGGCAAAATGCAGCGTTTAAACCCCATCTTGGCTGCCTCGCGGATGCGCAATTCTGCCTGGCTCACAGCACGAACTTCACCGCCTAAACCAACCTCACCTAAGACGAGCATCCCCGGTTCTACCGGCATCTCCCGTAAACTTGAGGTGACGGCCGCAACAATACCAAGATCGATCGCCGGTTCCTCGATACGCATCCCTCCCACAATATTCACATAGACATCCTGTCCGGACAAATGAAACCCTAACCGTTTCTCCATCACGGCAAGCAACAGTGAGACGCGATTGAGTTCCACACCGTTGCCCATCCGTTTAGGCATGGCATAACTGGTCGACGAAACCAGCGCTTGGAGTTCGACGAGAATGGGCCTGGTCCCCTCGAGGCTCGACACAACAACCGAACCGGTACTTCGCTCAGGACGTTCGGCCAAGAACAGCTCGGAGGGGTTGCTCACCTCTTCCAGCCCCCCATCTTTCATTTCGAACACTCCGATTTCATTCGTCGACCCAAACCGATTCTTGACCGCACGAAGAATCCGGTAGCTGTGTCCTTTGTCTCCTTCGAAATACAACACTGTGTCGACGATGTGTTCCAGCAACCGTGGCCCGGCAATGGCCCCTTCTTTTGTCACGTGTCCGATGATGAAGACCGGAACTCCGGCCCGCTTGGCGAACCACATGAGTTGTCCGGCCACTTCCTGCACCTGACTGATACTGCCTGGAGCGGACGTGATCTGCTCTGTATACACGGTTTGGATCGAATCGACGACCACCGCCACCGGCTGAATTTCCTGGACCGCTTTGAGAATCTGTTCCAGTGAAGTTTCCGCCAGAATCAACAAATGTGGATGTTCGATACCCAGACGCTGCCCGCGCATCTTGATCTGCCGCGGTGATTCCTCCCCGGACACATACAAGACCGGCGCATCCTTTGCAGCCAAGCGGGGCAACGCTTGCAGGAGCAGTGTCGTCTTGCCGATCCCAGGATCACCGCCGATCAAGATCACCGCCCCAGGAATGACGCCGCCCCCTAAGACTCGATCAAACTCGCCGATGTTGGTCAATCGACGATCCTCACCCACCACTTCAATCTCAGCGATCGGCGTGGCCTTGGCTTGAACCGTTTTCATCGCAGCTGGACGACCCTTGCCGCTCGCGGCTTGGCGTTCTTCCTTCATCGTATTCCAGCCGGTGCAGTCGGGGCATCGGCCGAGCCACCGTGGGGATTGGTGCCCACAGGCTTGACAGGAGAAGACAACCTTGGCTTTCAACGAATTGGCCTCACAGGGAAAGGAAAACCTGGAACCTATCTTAATGGATGTCCTGAGGGAAGAAAAGGACTTGGTACAGGTGGCTATCGCAAAACAGGCATGGCCGCCTTAAGAATTCTTCAGAGTGACCCGATAGGGCTTGGAGGGGATCCATCGAAGCCTGGTGTGCCGATGAAAAAACAGATCCGAATCGATGAACTGCAGCTTGGTATGCGAGTTGACCAGCTGGATCGCTCCTGGCTGAGCACACCATTTTTTCGTCACAAGATGACGATTACCTCGACCCACCAAATCGCACAGTTGAAAGCCTCAGGGGTACAGACCTTGATCGTTCATCTGGAAGAAGAGGTCGGTGATGCGCCAGTCGTGGAAAGCAAACGGGTGGATGCAGCGGCTGAAGCTCCGGCAGAAGAGACGGCTTCGGCACCACCAGTGGTCCCCTTCGAGGAAGAGTTGCCGGCGGCTAGGCAGGTGTACCAGGCGGCCAAAACGGTCATTCAAGATGCGATGAATGACACGCGACTTGGACGGGCGATTAACGTCGATGCCGTGCGGACGGTCATCTCGGACATGACCGACAGTGTCTTTCGGAACCCCGACGCGTTGTCCAGTCTCTCGCGACTCAAGCGAGTCGACGAATACACTTTTTACCACTCCGTGAACACTTCTCTGCTGGCGATGTCCATGGGGCGAAGTCTCGGTTTCGATCGGGCCATGATTCATTTGGCCGGAGTCGGCACGCTCCTCCATGACATCGGCAAGATGAAAGTTCCACTGGAAATACTGAACAAGCCGGGCCGCTTCGAGGCCCATGAAATGGAAATCATGAAACAGCATGTGCTCCGAGGCGTCGAGGTCCTCACCAGCACGACCGGTCTCGGCAGTTCGTATATTCAGCCTGCGCTAGAGCACCACGAGCGCGTCAATGGCGATGGGTATCCGCATCGGCGCGCGCACCAAGACATCAGCCAAGTCGGCCTCATGACGGCAGTCGTTGATATCTATGATGCGATGACAAGCGACCGCTGTTATCACAGGGGGAAACCTGCCCATGAAATCCTTCAATTGCTCTATCGTCTCTCGCTTGAAGGGCACCTCGACACGACACTGGTCCAGCAATTTATCCAGGTTGTCGGCATCTATCCGGTCGGCTCGGTCGTGGAGCTGGATACGGGTGAGACCGGCATCGTCAAACGGATTAATCATGATGCTCCACTGGCGCCCGTACTATTGCTCGTGAAGAGCGCCGGGAATACCTTGCTGTCCAAACCTACCGAGCACGACCTCTCCCAGCAGGGCAAACAGCCGCATCAACAGGTCAAGACCGTTTTACACCCCCGCAAAGCAGGTATAGACCCAGCCAACTACCTTGATAAGAAGGCGGCATAAACAGCCTCATCCTGGCAACACATGCGAACCTCTCACCACTCAGCTATCGCTACCTCTCTCGATGCTGATACCACAGCCAAACCACAAAACGCCCCTCTAACTCGCGCTCTCAGGCCGACAAAACATTGACAGATCCAATTCTTTGACACTGTCAATTTTATGAAAATCTATTGATACGTGTGACTACGTAATCCTTAAGTCATTGAAATACTAAGACATGGCAATGTGGCGCAGCTCTTGCTTGAACGCACTCCCAGCTGTGTACGTAATCACCCTGGGAGGGATCGATGGATTGTCCGAAGTGCAAGGGAATGATGATGCTGGAGCGGTTCTCTGACTTCTTTCTCGTGTTTTATGCCTGGAAATGCATCAACTGCGGGGCCATCATCGACCGCACCATTTCCAATAACCGCCGGAAGAGTCTGGCTGCCCGAGATGCTCAGACCGTCGGCGTACGGTAAGGTGATCAAAACCATCTCGTACTCGCAAGGCTCGCTCGGTGGGATGACGGTTGCGTTTGCTGCCATCCCCCGTCCCTGAGTCCGCTCCGGGCCGCTCTTCTCAAGCCGCCTCCGAAGCGGTGGCTCGCACACCGTCGAGGACCTGGAACAGTTCATCGATATCGCCTGCAGGGAACAATCCATCAGGACCATATGGCGCAATATCCGTGAATGGCGATTCATAAAGCCTGGCTGGTTCCATGACACCATGCTCAGTGAGGTGGTCCACGATCAAATTCACGAATTCCAGTTGGTTCGCAGTGAAGGTTTTGCCGTTGAGAAATCCCGCCAGCGCCTCCTTGGCCGCACTCCGATCCATCCCGACCAGAGACCGTACGAAAAGACCCAGTCCCTTGGTTTCGTTGACCGCACGACGGATCTCGTCCGGCCCACAGGCACCGCTCTGCCTCAGCAATTCTTCCAGCTCTGCAAGGTCCGAGGGAGTCAGCGGCCTGTTCATGCGCAGCTTGGCAACCGCGACATGGTCAAGATGCTGCTTGAGGAATGCTCGTGCTTTGGCGACAAACTTCGCGTGATCCGTCCCAACGGATAAACCAGGCAAAGTGAAACTGGTCTCGTCCCCCATCAGATCCTCGAAGTCAGTGTAGACAGGCTTGCGTTGGCGCTTGTCGATAAACTGCACCAACCCCCGTAAGCGGCGGCGCATCACCTCCAGCATGGATACCGTCACATCCTGCCACCACTCATCGCTCTGAAGATCCTGAATGAGCGCCATCTGTTCACGCACCATTGGGATGGCACTTTTCTCTTCCAATAATCCGGCAACTCCTTTCACGCGGTCGCGCAGTCTGGCGAGGCTTGGCTCAGCACGAAGCAAGGCGAGCTGGAGGTTGAGCGCCAGCAGATCGAAGCGTTTCGCTTCTTCGTTCTCCGGATCGATTTCGGAAGGCAGACCGGCGATCTCATGGGAAAGTTCAGCCAGCGCTTCGTTTGCCAGCACCACCCAGGCCTCTGACTTGGAATATTGTTCAACCAGTCGCCGGTGCGGCCGCACGACGAAGTTGTCGAGGTTCATGGCGGCGACTTCACGTTGCAACAGCTCCGCGATGGATCGTCTCAGGTCGTCCCTCGTTGACGGTCCACCATACGTCGCCAAGGCTTCTTTCACCGCCGTCACGAGTGTTTCCTGAGAAGCACTATCCAATGCCGACAGGAGCTCCAGCCGTGCATTGAAAAGTCGCTTGCCCAGAGAGGCACCCACAGACCCCTCGGTCTCAGGAATGTCCTGGCTGAAGTATTCCAAGTTCTGACAGTAGTCGAAGAGATAGAAGAATGTCTTGTGCTGTCCTGGTCCAAATAGGTCTGGGCATAGTCTTGTCCCACGCCCGACCATCTGCCAGAACTTTGTTTTTGAGCGCACGAGTTTGAAGAAGACCAGGTTCAGCACCTCCGGCACATCGATACCAGTGTCGAGCATGTCGACCGAGATCGCAATGTGCGGGGCTTTATCCTTGTTCGAGAAGGTATCAATGAGGCTCTGTGCATATTCGGTTTTGAAGGTGATGACACGAGCAAACTCACCCCGGTAGTGCGGATAGTTCGTATTGAAGCGTTCGGCGATAAAGTCAGCATGCTGTTGATTCTTCGCAAAGATAAGCGTCTTGCCTAACCGGTCGCCTCCCGCGACCTTGAGCCCACGCGTCATCACATGCTCCAGTACCTTGTCCACCGTGTCTTTGTTGAAGAGCCACTTGTTCACTGCCTCCGAATCCACCCGGCTCGGCACGGTGCCGTCATCGTCCCACTCCAGCGCGTCCCACTGGTCCTTTTCCTCTTCCGACAGTTCGGCATAGGTGATGCCCTCGCGCTGGAACTTGAGCGGCACGGAAACAGCCTGTGGTGGTACGAGAAATCCGTCGCGCACGGCCTCTTCCAGAGAGTAGGCATCGGTCGGAACGCCGTTCTCCAGGTCGAAGAGGCTGTAGGTGTTGCGGTCGACTTCATCCTTCGGTGTGGCCGTCAACCCCACGAGCAGTGAGTCGAAGTAGTCAAAGATGGCGCGATACTTCTGAAACACCGAGCGGTGCGCCTCGTCGATGATCACCAGGTCGAAATGCCCGCCACCGAAGCGCCGCTGGCCGTCCGACGTCTCATCGATCAGCCCCATCATCGTTGGATAGGTCGAGACATAGACACGGCCCTCTTCGTCCTTTTCGGTCACCAAGTTCACTGGAGAGGCATCCGGCAAGTGTCGCTTGAAGGCATTCACCGCCTGATTCACCAGCGCGACGCGGTCAGCGAGGAAGAGCACGCGTTTGGCCCAGTTGCAACGCATCAGGAGATCGCAGAGTGCGATGACGGTACGTGTCTTTCCGGCACCGGTGGCCATCACCAGCAAGGCCTTGCGGTCGTGATCATGCTCGAATGCCTCGGCGATCCGGCGAATGGCTCGTGTCTGATAGTGGCGCTCAACAATGGTCGGATTGATCGTAGCACCTGCGAGCGAACGGTGCGTCTCGCGACGCTGGATCAGTAGCTCCAGCTCTGCTTTCTTATAGAATCCCTGCACGCGGCGCGGTGGATAGCGCTGATCGTCCCAGATCCAGTGTTCGTAGCCGTTGGAATAAAAGATGACAGGCCGTTGTCCGAAGTGCTGCTCCAGACAATCCGCATAGAGCTTCGCCTGTTGTTGCCCGACTCTTGGATCCCGGCGTGTGCGTTTGGCTTCGACGAGTCCAAGAGGTTTACCGTCGTCGGCCCACAACACATAGTCCACGAAGCCCTTGTCCTTGTGATTGGGCATGCCGCTGACTTCAAACTCCCGGTCGCGCGGTTGGTCAAGCGACCAACCTGCCTCCTTCAGCAACAGGTCGATGAAATAGTCGCGGGTCTCGGCCTCCGAGTAGTCGTGGGTGTCGGGCTGCGCATTCGCGACCTTCTTTGCGTCGGCAATCTCGGCACGGAGACGCTTCAGTTCCTCATCAAGCGCCGTCTTGTCGGCAAGTAGAGCGGCAAGATTTTCGTCCTTCTCGCGCAGACGCGTTTCGAGTGTTTGCAACTGCTCGGTCGTCTGCTGGACTATCAGCGCCGGCCGAGGCAGCATCGCCCGATCAAAAGCCAGCCCTGGATCTGGTCGTGAGACGCGTGCATAGGTGCGCGCGAACCAGTACGCGACGTGGAACAGCTCTCGCACCGCAGCAAGCGCATCTGTTTCTGAGATGGGACGATGGCTATGCACGGCGCGGTTGCCGAGCGTATTGATCACCCGCGCCTTGCTGAACACAGCCTCGCCTGCAGCGTGCTTAAAACTTGGCTCGTGGATCAGCGCCGAGAGGTTGTCCTGATACGGAAGCTTTAGATTCACGTCATGCTTGTAGGCCCAGCCCACCGCAAGCTCCAGCGCCCGGCGAGCATAGAAGCAGGCCGTTCTGGGATCGGCCTGCACCGCTGCCTCCGCCTTCGACGCCGCCTCGAAGACGGCGGCCCATTCGCGCTGAAGGAAGACGAATTGACTCATAACAAGAAGTGCTACCCTGACTGCTTCATGTCACAGCTCGGTGTCATAGCTTGTCACAGCGTTCGGACTTGCGATTCACGGCGCGATCATTGGCGCACAGCTGGCGCGATATGTGGCACGATTCTGTCGCAATACGTGTCGCGATCCTGTCGCGATTCATCGTAACCTCTTGTCAGACAACGAGTAACGGGTCGCCCGCGCGGCTCCTTCAGCCACCGCAAGCCCCGCTTCCACGAGACCGTGGAGGTCACGTTGAAGAGTGCGCCGAGTGACGCCGGGAACGAGGGCTTTGACCTCCTCCATGCCGAGCGGGCCGCCCTCCAGGAGTGCCTCGACCACCACCGCCTGCCGTTCGTTCAGCCCATGCTGGCGCACGAGCACGTCGCGACGGATCACCCGCTCCCCTCGCTGCCTGACCTCGCTCATCTGGGTCGCAAGTCCGTCCACAAAGTACTCAAGCCAGCCGGTCAGGTCCATCCCCTGCTCGCGTACGCTTTGGATGGCGCGATAGAAGGCACTCCGATCCCGATCGTAGAACTCGCTGAGCGTGAACAGCCGCTTGAAGTCGTAGCCCGAACGATACAGGCAGAGTGTGGAGAGCAGGCGCGACGTACGACCGTTTCCATCCACGAACGGATGGATGTGCACAAGCTGGAACTGCGCGATGCCGGCCACCAGCACAGGATGGATACTCGTATCGGTGCGCAACCACTCGACCAGCTCGCGCATCAGTGGCAATACATCTTGAGGTGGCGGCGGGGTATAAATGACTTCGCGCGTTTGGCTGTTGCCGACGTAATTTTGAATCAGGCGATATTGTCCGGGCTGAGCAGCACCGCCACGCACGCCCGCCACTAGCCGTTTATGAATCTCACGAATGAGCGCCTCGGTGATCGGCTCGCCGCTGCCCAGATATTCCGCCACCAGGTTGAACGCCTCGCGGTAGTTCAACAGCTCCCGCACGTCATCACGGTTCGCGCCTTCAACTTTTTCTCCCGCCCACAGACGCGCGGCTTCGTCGAGCGTGAGGTGGGTCCCTTCGATGTGCGTGGTGTGGTGCGCTTCCAGTAGCAGCGCGCGCTGGCTCATGCGCTCGATCCAATCCTCCGAGAGCGTGGCCGCCTCCAAGAACCCCCGCGCTCGTTCAATCGCCGTGAGTGCGGCCGTGATGGGATTCGTGATGGTGAAGCACGGAGCAAAAGACATCCTACAGCTCTCCCTGAAAGGCGCGGTGCTGGAGAGAGGCAAAAAGAGCGTCGAGCCCGGCATGAGACGTTCCCAGTTCAGTTAGCGCCTGCTGGGATCGCTTTACGAGTACAGCAAAACGGCTCTGTAGCCCCGTCGGCGCATGCAGCACCTGAAGCTTACCCAGCGGCGTCGGCATCCAGCCTCTTAGTCCCGTGAGCAGACTCGGACACTTGTCCGAGCGCACGACTACTCTGGGCCCTCAAGCAGTGCGCCAGGAATTGCGCGTCAATCGGCTCCCGCGGAAGCAGTGCCTTGAGGTCCTGGTTAACCGTGGCCGGTACGCGTAAGACTGATACGGGGAACGTGTGGGCGAGGATCATTCCGCGTACAACGATCGCCACAGTGTCGGCAGGAAGGAGTTTCAGGCTTGTAGTCGAGGGGATCGATTCGTTGATGTGATCTTCAGAATCGAATAAGTCGTGTTGCTTCAGGTCCTTCGGACTGAACCATGGAAGGGAGCCCGTCCAGTTTCCTGGAATTTCCTTCGCCGGGGTTCCACCGCTGTAGCAATGACACGCCGAAGTGAGAGATTCTCGCAGCCATCCCTTCGGATTCGTGGCGGGATCCCCGAACATGTCGAGGAAGATGGATTGGGTAAGGCTGTCGAGCTTTGAGAGTGCGGCGCGGCGCTTGGCCCGCAATTCGTCCGCCTTGTCCGGAATCGCCGCAATCCGCCGCTGCTCGGGGAGGGGCGGCAGGGCGATGCGCAGCTCTCCAATGTCTTCGCGATTTACCTGTTTGAAAGTGGCGCCCTTTGCCTTGGCCGCCAGACTCGGCGCGGCGTCGGTCAACCAATGCCACAGGTAGCGTTCATCGAGCCCGGACTTGGCGCGAAGACCGGCGACACCTCTGCCGAGGCAATAGGTGCCGTCGGCCAGCACCTTCTCACCGATTGTGGCTCGGATTCCGAGCATGATGTCGCCTGCCTGGCATGTTTTCCCTGGAGCCGTGGTGAATTTCTTCGGTTCTGGATGCAGCTCCCCAAAACCCCCCGCACCAGCGATGAGGGGCAGACCTTCGCCGTCGAGATTGTATGACTCACCCTCCGGCGCTTGGCCCATCATAATGTTGGAAACCGCATCCAGACGCCGGGTATTCATCATCCCAGCATCCCCTCCAGCTCCTTCATCCCCCGCTGGATCTCCTCCTCCAGCTTCCACAGCTCGGCGAGAATTTCCTTTGGCGGGCGGTGTTCGACCGCCTCGTGCACCACTTCCTTGTAGCGGTTGAGCGAGAGGTCGTAACCCTGTGCGGCGATGTCGGCTTTCGGTACACCGAAACTTTGCGCGGTGCGCGGCCGTTCCCGTTCGGCGTCAGCTCGCTGGCCCCAGCGCGCGAGCAGGTCAGGCAGACTGTTCTTCACATGCTCGTCATCAACGAGCGGCGTTTTCGGGACTGGGCCGAGTTTGTCTTCGGGCAGCAGCGGCGTCCGCTTGTCGTCGAGGCTCCAGCCGTCGGCCTCGACATCGTAGAACCACACGAAGTCAGTGCCGCCCGAATTAGTCTTCGTGAAAATTAGGATCGCGGTCGACACACCGGCATAGGGCTTGAACACCCCGCCTGGCAGCTTAATCACGGCATCGAGCTTCTGATCTTCCACCAGAAGGCGGCGCAATTCCTTGTGTGCTTTGCTCGAACCGAACAGCACGCCGTCCGGCACGATGACCGCCGCCCGTCCGCCAGGCTTTAATAGACGCAGGAAGAGCGCCAGGAAAAGCAACTCGGTCTTCTTGGTCTTCACGATCTGGAGCAGGTCCTTGGCGGTGTTCTCGTAGTCGAGGCTGCCGGCGAAGGGCGGATTGGCGAGCACCAGCGTGTATTTCTCTTCTTCGCCCGCATGATCCTGCGCGAGGGAATCGCGGTAACGAATGTCCGGACTCTCCACCCCGTGCAGCAGCATGTTCATACTGCCGATGCGGAGCATCGTGTTATCGAAGTCGAAGCCGTGAAACATCCGATGGTGGAAATGCTCGTTCAACTTCTTGTCGTGCAGGAGGTTCGGGTGTCGCTCGCGCAGGTACTCACCCGCCGCGACAAGAAAACCCGCCGTGCCGCAGGCTGGATCGCAGATTACATCATTGGGTTGCGGCGCAGTCAACTCAACCATCAGCCGGATGATGTGGCGCGGCGTGCGGAACTGGCCGTTCTGTCCGGCGCTCGCGATTTTAGCCAGCATGTACTCGTAGACATCGCCCTTCGTATCACGCTCCTCCATCGGCACGTGGTCGAGCAGGTCCACCACCTTGGCGAGCAATGCCGGCGTCGGGATGGTGAACCGCGCATCCTTCATATGGTGCGCGTAGGTGGAGTCGCCGTTGCCGAGTTGCCGAGCGAGATCAGCGCGCAGAAATGGAAACAGGTGCTCGCCGACCAGGGTAAACATCTCGGCTGGAGCAAAGTGCTTGAAGCGGGACCAACGGTAATCCTCATACGACCTGCCCTTCGCATCCTTTCCTGTTGGAAAGACCTGACGTTCCATCGGCTTCTTGAGGCGATTGGCTTTGTTCTCCTCAAGCGTATGCAGGTCGTCCAGGCGGCGGATAAAGAGTAGATAGGTGATCTGTTCGATGACCTCCAGCGGATTAGAAATGCCGCCGGACCAGAACGAGTCCCAAATCCGATCGATCTGATTCTCGATGTCACCGGTGATCATGGCGTTCCTTCCGAAAGATTCACAGGCTGATTGCGTCCCTCTCTTGGATGAACGGAAGAACTAGCCGAGAGGCATACCGCCTTTTCGAAAGAAATGCAATGATTCCGGATGGTGAGACTGACCTGAGATGAAGCGCTGAGGACTGACGAGAGGTGGCTGGAGGTTTCGCTCGCGATACAACTTCCTCCGCACCTCCTTCCAATCCTTCCTACTTTGGCCGCGCTCCTATTTTGTCCCTTGAATCGCCCACACGTTCTTACCGCCACTGTAAGTCTTACCTGCGGTGCAAGTCGGGTTCACGGGTTCGAACTCTTTGCTTTCCAGCTCACCCGACCATACCCCTGCCGCCCAGTACTGATAGACGAAGCGAATCTTGGTTAGATCCTCACCCTCGGCGTCCCGGAGATTATCCCCGGCAGTCTCGCAGATATAGCCATGAGAACATTCCAAACCATCCTTGGTAGCGAATGGGACCAGATTCAGGGTCGGGCTACCTTCCTCGCCAGTAGTGTTGTACAGATATTGATTGACAACTTCTGTCTGCCATTTTCCGTTTGCCTTATTGAAGTACTTCACTTTTTTAATGAGGATCTTCTCGCCGGAATTGTGACTGTTCTTGACCTTAAAGGTGACCTTCTTACACGCGTCACCGGCTAATCCGTCGTTTGTCGAGCCGATCAGCAACGCCATGCCAAATACCACTAGGACCCACATGCGAGCACTCATGACATAGGCTCCTTTCGTTTGGAGATCACAACTACCATCGCGAATAATCTTACAGCTACCCTTGCAAGCGACCATTACCTCGTACGAACCAGGTCAAGACCAGATTATAGAACTCTTCGTTTGGCTTTCGATTCCATGTCCTAAAGCTTTTTCCTCACATCCTTCCAATCCTTCGCCACTTGGGCTTTCCTCGGTACGTCGCCCTTTGACGGCTCCGGCACCATGATCGCATCGAGACGTCGTTGGAGGAATGCCTCCGCGAAGGCTTTTGAGCGACCGATTCCAATTTTCACGGTCTTCCAGCCCGCCTCCTGAAACTCGTCAATTTTCTCCCCCAACCCTTTCATGTCAGCGGAGAGAGGCAGCACGTAGCCCGCTGGGAACTTGTGCAGCTTGAGCC
>JAOUHJ010000080.1 GCA_029865225.1 Nitrospira sp. | reverse complement strand
GGGCGGCGGGGCGAGTATCCCCGATCATGTCGGCGTAACAACAGGGCAGCGCTGCTCCGCTGCGATTGAAACGATGGGCGTAGTTTAAACTCGGATGAAATCTGTCTTGACAGAGGGGTCCACTTTATGATGGGGATCCAACGGGAGTGTGCGGAAAGCGCGGCATCGTTCGATACCCGGAGTTCGAACGTACGCACCTGCACCGATGAATGAGACGGCCCAGAAATCCACGATCGGCTGCGGCAGTTTAAATCCAAAGAGAACCGCAGGAAGGCCAAAGACAGAGGCCGCTAGACCTCTATAAACCTAGAAACGGCAGTCCACGTGTCAGGTCGGCACCGTTTCAGCGGCGAGCAAGGCTGGAGGGCCTGCAGTTGGGAACATAAATTTGGCAAACGCGCGGGTGAGAATAGCATGCAGGCGTTCGGCATCGGTCCACTGCTCCGCAGTGGCTTTGAGGGTCTGCAGAAAGCCCGCCAAGTTCATCAGCACGGTTTGGATGGCCGAGCGCTTGGCGTGTAGGCTGGTGACTGTGAGACGCGTTTGCCCCGCGTGATGCGTGTGCGTGGCGACGCCATGCAGCAACAGCGGGCGACTGGAGATCGCCTCAAAGTGCTTGTGTGGCTGGGCGAGCCGTACAAACAGCGTCCACCAGTTGTAGATCAGGGCCACCATCCGCGCCATGAGCCTGCAGCGCGCCAGGTCCTGCGTGGTGAAGCCACCCCACCCCCATTGGTTTTTCAGCTCATCGAAGTTATTTTCCGCATCGGCTCGGTCGCGATAGAGCTGGGCGAGGGTGAGGATCTTATACGAAGTCGAGGTGACCAGCACCGCATACTCGTAACGTTTGGTGGGCACGTCGCTCTCAATGAAGGCGAGGCGTGCCTGATCGTCGTCCGCCTCGGTCATGAGCAGTTCACCCGTGAGGGGCCGGCGCAACACCACCACACGTCGCGCACGGCTCCATCCTGACAGCCGTAGCGTATCGTCGACCCCTTCCCAGCCATGGCCGGCTTCTTCCCACGCCGTGGAGCGAAAGAGCGTCTGGATGAGGGCCTTCACATTCTTTGTGATGCGCAGCTTGGTGAGATATGGCTGGCTACGGGCCTCGGCCTCACGCAAGACCGACTCATTGCCAAAGGCCACGTCCCCACGCAGCACGGCAGGGCGCGCCGCCTTCGGCACGGCATCCAACCACGCCCAGATTCCCGGCATGCCGTGCAGCGGGGCCGTCTCATTGCCCGGTCGCACATCCACCGCTAAGGCGAGCCGAGTGTTCGCCATCATCGCGCTGTGATAGCTGTGCGACGGGCGGCCCGGTTTCTTCGGGTTGTAGCCCACCACCGCGCCTTCTTGTTTGCCGTAGAGGCACTTCACAGTCGCATCCAGATCCAGGATCCACGGTGTAGTCAGTAACGGCTGCGTCGTTTTCGCCAGATGCCGATCGAGCCAGGCCACGCCCGACGATGCATCGATCCGGGCAAGAGCGCGTCGTGCCGCATCCTCCGAAACCAGCTGCGTGACGCCCAGGAGTGCAGGGTGAATCCCGTCATGACGAATCGCGGTGATATGCGCATAGCGGGAGTGGCCGGCGAGGATCGACAGCAGCAACGTCGCCAACACGGCGCGTTTATCCGACGCATGGTTGCTGTGGTAGGTCAGCGGACAGTCCGCCACCCAGGCTTCGAATACGCCGCTCACCTTGAGAAACTCGATGAAAAAGGGGAGTTGCCCGAGCGGCGTGACGGCTGCAGCCGGATCCCACTCCACATGGATGCGGCCACCGAATGTATCGAGTGCAATTGACTGGCGAGCCCCGACCAAGGCCTTGCGTGGTGCTTCACCCATTGGGTGACTCCCTTCGTGCAAAGAAATCTGCCGCCTATCCGCTTCCAGCAAGGCTAGCCGGAGCAGGCCGCTTCTTCAACCGCCGTTTATAGGATAAAACGTTCCAATTGCTTCAAGCGAAGGAAGGAGACCGATATCAAGCAAGCTTTGCACAGCACTGATCACGCTCAGAGTGCCCACAAGGATGCTCAATACTCGGATCGTTGTTCTAAACGTGGCCATGCTGGATCGAGAGATTGGTTCGGAATCGCCGTCCAACTATGTCTAGCCCTATACCTACAAGCACGGAATCTGGCCGTGTTAACTTCAGATCAGCCCCCGCTTCTGCAGGTAGTCTTTATCGATACTGATGGTGGGTTTGGGAAGCTGGCTCCGCTCTTGGAGCAGGCGCTCGACATACTTCCCGATGAGGTCGGACTCAAGATTGACGGAATCATTCACCTGCTTGAGTCCAAGTGTCGTCACCTTGGCCGTGTGTGGAATGATAGCGACGGAAAACCCCTTCTCATTCAGCTCATTGATGGTCAGACTGATCCCATCGACAGTAATCGAACCCTTGACCACACAGTACCGCAAGATATTCTGTGGCGCTTCGATGGCCAACAGAATCGCGTTGGCATCTTGCCGTCGGGTACGGATTACGCCGATTCCATCCACATGGCCAGCCACGAGATGGCCACCGATACGTTCGTTGAGCCTCATCGCCCGTTCGAGGTTGACCGGCATGCCCACAGGGTAGCTCCCGAGCGTCGTCACGGAGAGCGTTTCCGGCGAGACTTCCACGGAAAAATCTCGCTCGGTTCTCGAGACGACGGTAAGACAGATGCCATTCACACTCACACTGTCACCGATCTTGAGGTCAGCCATTACGGTCGAGGCCAAAATCGTGAGTTTCGCGCCAGTCAGCGATTTCTTCAGGACAGTAATCGCACCCATTTCTTCGACGATGCCGGTAAACATCAGTCTTTCCTCAGGATGATCTGTTTCACCACATAGACAAATAGTCCAATCAGCACCACCACGCCCAGAGCGGCCAACACGCCGATGACGAGGTCTCCGGTCGCCATGTCCTTCATCACGCGGCCATTATAGCGCAGCCATGATTATGATGGCACGGTCTACACTCGTTTGATCATCACCCAAAATACACCGGCGGCCATCAATTGAATCCCGGCAATGATGGCGAAGGCCATCGGATAACTCAGATTCGCAATCAGCAGGCCCGCCAACAAGGGTCCGCTCGCGTGCCCAATGTCCATGATCGTGCCTTGCATCCCAAGACCCGCCCCCAATCTCTTAAACTCAGAACTGTCCGCGACCAGCGCTGAGGAGGACGACGAGACCACCGCTTCGCCGAAACCAAACCCTGCCGACAGCATCAGCAGGATCGGAAACAGCGCGACATGCGGAACACAGATAAACGTCACGGCACAGATACAGAGACCTAAAATAATCAGCGGCTGCCGCCCGACCCGATCGGAGATACGCCCCATGATCGGTTTCGAAAAGAAGGAGGTCACGGCCTGCACCGTGAAGAGCATCCCCACCTCACCTGGGTTCAGTCCCACCGACACGCCATACAACGGGAGAAACGCCATCAGAGCCCCATTGGCGATCATTTTAGCCGCATCCGTCACGCTTGTAATCAGAACTTTCTTATTTTTGACGACCGCGGCAAAACCCTTCCACATCTCAGACAAGACCGCCCCTGCTCCCTCTTCCGTCCGAGGCGGCACAGCGACGTCGAGATGCAGACTATAGAACAAGACCATCGCCACACAGCCGAACACCCCGGCCGTGACGAATGCCGTGTCGAATCCCGCCGCATGAATGAGATAGCCACCGAGAAAGGGTCCCAACAGCGAACCTGACTGGGTGCAGGCCGTGTAGGTCCCGAGCGCCGCACCGCGCCGCTCCCGATAGAGCTCGGCCACGGTGGCCAATGCGCTCGGAGCAAACATAGCGGTCGCCAATCCATGGAGAAACCGCAGCGCCGTCAGCGCATCCAAGTCCGTGATGAACGGATAAAGAAAAGGCGGCAGGCCGAATGCCACCACGCCGATCCGCAGCAAAAATCGCCGTCCATAGATATCGGAGAGGGCACCGGACGGCAGTTTCAGCAAGACGCCTGTAATGGTCGACACGGAGACGATCAGACCGATTCGCTCCGGACTCGCGCCGAGCGATTCGGCGAACAAGGAGAGTGCGGGCATCCGCACCATGTTGTAACTGATAAAGCAAAAGATGCCGACCGTGCAGATCAGCACGAAGCTGCGTGAAGCGGTCATGGGATTGATCGCCCCTCCGAACTCCCATTTTCAGGAATGTGTTGGCGGATCAAGACCTGCTTCAGAAATGCCACATGATGCTCGGGAAGAGACGGGGGATTCTGCGCTTCAGCCAACACCCGTTGGGGATTCAGCCTCATCACCACCCCCAAGCGATCGACCGTCTCCACTCCTTTCTTGAGCCTACTGGCCGCAATTCTGGACACAAGCGGATGCAGGATGGATGCTAATCCTGACAGAAAAGGATTATCCAATTTCGTGTAGGCCACCAACGTGCTCACCGTTGTTTCGTGGCTGTTCTCATCCTGCATGATACCGATCCGAAGAAAGACGACCGCCTTTCCTTTCAGGTGAGGCAACAACCGGCTTTCATGCGTTCCCTCAAGAAAGTAGATACGGGAGGTAGGATCCTCGTACACCACCTCCACGATGCCCTTCGATCCCTCGCCGTCATCGCCCCAGAAACGACGAGGGCCCCGCCCTTCCGACTGATACAAACCAAGCTTCAGACGCCGGATCAGTGCGGCCGCAAACGGAGGATCATCCAAAAGATACCGATACAACGCTCCGGATAACGCGGTTAGAATCGGTCCGACTTGGCTCTCGATCGAATTATTCTGGATGATCGATCGCAGGCGACAGGCCCAGGCAGGGTCCACTCGTTCGACGGGAAAGGTGAGCCCGGCATGATCGGGAGGCAACGTACAGGCCTCGGACTGACCATACCAGGAGGATGCAAACAGCACCACGCCGATTGACGCAATAAGCAGGCGTGCGAGAGGCCCAGGGTGAAACCGTGCTGCGGAGATCATGGGGCCGGCTTCGTGATGGCAATCGTGAGATGAATGGAGAAGAGTCGCTCCGGGTCTTGTCGGAGTCTGGCTTGTCTCAACAAGGTCTCGACCGACGGAACAACAGTTCCTTCAAAGGAGAGACTCCCGTTTGTCAAAACGGTGACCGGTTTGGAGAAGTCGATCATCTGCTCGTTTAGGAAGAGACTATACCGTTGAACGTGCTCGCCCCTCACCTCAATGCGGTTGCTTCCGGCAATCGACACATCAAGCTTGGCATAGACTCGACGCTTGATTCGTTCATCGCGTTTATCCACCAGATCGTCTGAAAATGCCGCAATTGGGTCAGTCGCATCAAGACGAACCCAGGTAAACGGTTGAAAGTGGCTGGCATCGCGCACCAGGGTGACTCTGCGCGGTAACGGTTCTCGGCGTTGGTGATCGAACCAGGCAACGAGATCCGGCAACTCCTCCTTGGGGAAGTAATGCCCGCCTGCGATAGGATGCTCACGTTCATGCTCGCGATACACGTACGGGTAGCCATGCGCATCCAGCTCTTTGGCGATCGATCGGCTGAGATGTGCTGGCATCACCTGATCTTTGGATCCATGAATAATATGGATGGGGGTGTTGCGAAGATTCGCCAAAAACGGCATGAGTACATCATCCAATCCACTTGCCATGGGCGCGATCCCGGCAAAGAGCGGCGCATGATGCATCCCGATCAGCCACGCTCCGATCCCGCCGTTCGACATACCTGTCAGAAAGACTCGATCATGATCAATATGGTATCGTCTGGTCACATCCTGAATCGTCTCCAGCACCAACTCCTCAGCCCGCCTCGTAAACCAGGCGCCGGAGGGATAGGTGGGACAAGCCAAGAGATAGTCTTCTCCCAAGCGAGTACGCCACCGCTCTAGGTATTCCTCACCGGTAAAACCAAATCCATGCAAACACACGACCAAGGCATAGCGCTTTGCAGTCTCATATGACTCCGGAACAAACAACGACAGAGGGTAGGTCTGCCCACGAACGACGATCTGCTCACTCGGAAGAATCCCGGTGGGTTGGCTCTGGTACGGTCTTCCTTCCTTGATGATGCGAGAAACGGCTTCGATTGACGCCTGCTCGCTAGACAAAATAGTTTGTAATAGCTGTTCGGCTTCCTCGCTGTCGCTAGCATCGAGATATTGATGGACGCGTGACGCAAGACTTTCCGACGATGGAGGCAATGATTCTGCAAGACCACCTGCTCCACTACCCGTCAGGAACGTCACCAGGATGATCATCCATCGCAAGAGGATCACAACTCTCCTTCCACAACCACATCGTCACCGAGCGGCCGTACTACCATACGGCGTACCCGGATTGCCTTCGCGAGTCGCGCTGGACTGTTTCCCCCGATGAGTCCCTTGGCATCTTGGCCGCCGAGCAACAGTGGCGCGATGTAGAGGCGAACGTGATCGACCAACTTGTCCCTCAACATCGCGGCATTGATCTCTCCCCCTCCTTCCACGAGCACGGACATGATCCCGCGCCGCCCAAGCTCCTTCAGTAGCGCCGGCAAGGATACATGACCCTGCTGAGCAGAAACCGTAAGGACTTCAATGCCTTTCTCTTCCAACGCTGATCGCCGGCCTCGTGGGGCCATCGCCGTTGTTGCAACAATCGTTTTGGCCTTGTCCTGTTGCGCCAGAATCTTTGCCGTGACCGGAGTACGCAGTCTGCTATCAACCACGATGCGAAGAGGCTGCCGTGAGGCGACTGTCTCTAATCGCGCTCCCATCCTCGCTGTCAGCGACGGATTATCAATCAGAACAGTGTTCACTCCAATCAAGATGCTCTCGACAGAACCACGAACCTGATGCACTTCCTGACGAGACGCCTCGCTCGTGATCCACCGGGACTCGCCCCTTGCCGTCGCCAGCTGTCCATCGAGCGTCATGCCTGCCTTGAGTGTGACATAAGGGCGACCGGTCTTCATCCAGTGGCAGTAGGGCCTGTTCAATTCTTCGGCTTCGAGGCGAGCCACCCCGACCGTGACCGAAAGTCCGGCCCGGCGAAGTGCGGCGGTTCCCATCCCCTTGACAGAAGGATTCGGATCCTGCATCGCAATCACCACACGGCGGACCCCGGCGTGAAGGATTTCCGGGACACAAGGAGGAGTGCGTTTCTTGAGATGGCAGCATGGCTCAAGTGTGACGTAGAGCGTGGAACCTCGGGCGCGGGCCCCTGCCTGTCGTAACGCATGAATCTCTGCGTGGGGAGTTCCTGGTCGTAGATGAAAACCCCGCCCGATGATTTTGCCTTGCCGAACCACTAAGGCTCCAACCATCGGGTTCGGGCTTGTCGTTCCCTGCCCCTTTGCCGCCAGGCGAAGGGCCAGGGTCATGAAGCGGAGATCTCGTGTGCGGTCGGTCACCGTTTCTTGCGGCTGCCTGAAGACATCTTGGGCGCCGGCTTGGCCTGTTTCACAGACTGCGATGCCTTCTTGGTTTTCACCCTCCTTACACGCACCGTCACGGCTTTCTTGGATGCTGTGGGCTTCGCGCTCGATTCTGTAATGGCTGCCTGTGCCGCCGCCAACCTCGCAATCGCCACGCGGAAGGGGGAGCAGCTGACGTAATCCAACCCCAGTTGATGACAGAACTCGACGGAACTGGGATCGCCGCCATGCTCACCGCAGATGCCGAGCTTGATATTCGACCGCGTCTTACGCCCACCCTCCATCGCCTGTTTCATCAGCGAGCCGACGCCTTCGCGGTCCAACACGGCGAAGGGATCCGCATCCATGATCTTTTCGCTCTTATAGAAATCGATGAACTTGGCCGCATCATCGCGCGAGAAACCGAACGTCGTCTGCGTTAGGTCGTTCGTCCCAAACGAGAAGAACTCCGCCTCCTGCGCAATCCGGTCGGCCGTCACCGCCGCGCGCGGCAACTCGATCATCGTGCCGACAAGGTAATTCAACTTCACGCCGTACCGTTTCATCGTCTCCCGGGCCACTTCTCTGACGAGATCTTTCTGCGACTTCATTTCGGAGACCATGCCGACAAGCGGGATCATGATCTCCGGCACGATCTTCTTGCCTTCCTTCGCCAATTCGCAGGCCGCTTCCATGATCGCCTTCGCCTGCATACGGGTGATCTCCGGCATGGTAATACCCAACCGACATCCACGGAGGCCCAGCATGGGGTTGAATTCATGCAGTTCTTCCACTCGCGTCAGCAAACGACGTTTCTCCTCGAGCTTGGCCCCATCATTCCCGGTCAATTCCAGCTGCGCAATCTCCACCATCAAATCTTCCCGCTTGGGCAAAAACTCGTGGAGCGGAGGATCAAGGAGCCGGATCGTGACCGGATGTCCCTGCATCTCGCGATAGAGCCCGATAAAGTCTTGCTTCTGCAACGGCAGGAGCTGATCGAGAAATTTCTCACGTTCTTCTTTCGTCCGTGCCAAGATCATCTTCTGCATGATCGAAATACGATCTTCGGCGAAGAACATGTGCTCCGTACGGCACAATCCGATGCCTTCCGCCCCGAATCCCCTCGCAATCTTCGCCTGGTCCGGCACATCGGCGTTGGCCCGAACACGCAGCTTGCGTTCGTCATCGGCCCAGGAGAGCAACGTCGCGAACAACTGATACTTCGGCGACTTCTTGGTGTCCAGCTTGCCTTGTACCACTTGAATGATTTCCGATTCCACCACCGGCACATCACCGTCGTAGACATTCCCGGTCGAGCCGTTCACGGAGATATAGTCCCCTTCGCGGAACACCTTCGCGCCGATCCGTACTGATTGAGCGTCGATCACCTGGACCGCTTCGCAGCCTGCGACGCAGACTTTGCCCATCTGCCTGGCCACCACCGCGGCATGCGACGTCATCCCACCACGCGCGGTCAAAAATCCGGTGGCCGCATTCATCCCGTGAATGTCGTCCGGGCTGGTTTCCTCGCGGACGAGCACGACCCGTTGACCAGCTGCTTTCATGTCGACGGCGCGGTCCGGAGTCAGCGCGATCTTTCCCGCTGCCGCACCGGGACCGGCCGGCAGCCCTTTGCCCAACGGGGTCGAGCTGGATTCAACTTGTGAATCGAAAATGGGATAGAGATACTGCGCCAATTGATCCGGGCCGACCCGCTGTACCGCCTCACGCTTCGTGATCAACCCCTCTTTCACCATTTCGACGGCGATCCGAACCGCCGAGATTCCGGTCCGTTTTCCAACACGGGTCTGTAACATATAGAGTTTGCCCTCCTGGATTGTAAATTCCAGGTCGAGCATGTCTCGATAATGTTTTTCAAGCTTCTTATAGGTAGTTTCGAGATCCTTATAGGCCGCCGGAACATTCTTCGCGAGTGCGCTGACCGGTAACGGCGTTCTGATGCCGGCGACGACGTCTTCGCCCTGCGCATTCATCAGGCATTCGCCGAAGAATTTATGCTCCCCGGTATTCGGATCGCGGGTGAAGGCCACACCGGTCCCGCTCGTGTCGCCCATGTTACCGAACACCATCGCGACCACGTTGACGGCCGTACCCCAATGGTCTGGGATGCCATTCAACCGTCGATAGGTAATGGCGCGCGCGCCGTTCCAGGATGAGAACACCGCGTTGATCGCCATCCTCAACTGCTCGTTCGGATCATCCGGAAAATCCTTCCCGGTTTGCTCTTTCACCAACGTCTTGAATCGTCCGACGAGGTCCCGTAAGCCCCGAGCGTCCAATTGTGTCTCATGCGCTACGCCCATTTCTTCTTTCTTATGGTTCAGGATCGCTTCAAAATGTTCGCGAGGTACCCCCATGACGATACTGCCGAACATCGTGACAAACCGGCGATAACTGTCCTGTGCGAATCGGTCGTTCTTCGTCTTAGCGGCGAGTCCTTCGACCGTCCTCAGCGTGAGTCCCACATTGAGCACCGTATCCATCATGCCGGGCATCGAGGCGCGGGCGCCGGATCGCACGGACACCAGCAACGGCTTGCCTGGATCGCCGAACCCCATACCCATCGACCGCTCCACGCGCTTCAGAGCAGCCAACGTCGCCTCCCACATCCCGGGTGGATATTTCTTCCCGTGCTTTTCATATTCGATGCAGGCTTCGGTCGTGATCGTAAAGCCGGGTGGAACAGAGATACCGAGATTCGTCATTTCGGCCAATCCCGCCCCTTTTCCGCCGAGCAGTTCCTTCATGTTCGAGGTCCCCTCGGCTTTGCCGTCACCGAAATAGTAGACGTATTTCTTTGCCACGTGACTTCTCCTTCCAGGAAGAATGCGCCTTATTGAGCAGTCGAAATACGGCGGCCGTCTGCCGACTCCAGACGGAGCCGATACCGGCTCACCAAGAACCACTTTACCCTTACCCCTCCGATGATAATAGCGGCGACAAACAGCATCAGCACCAATAATCGGTAGTCCGCTTGAACACCCTGATCCACATAATAGGAGCCGTCAACTCCCTTCTTTAGTTTCGTATCTGGCGGGAGGTAATGTGGACTTCCGCTCGGATCAGAAAGGTTCAACCACTCCGAACAAAGCCGAACAGGTTCATTTTCCCCCGGCACAGATCGCCACGAAAGCCGAAGACAGACATCCTGCTTGGCATTGAAGAGATCAGGGGTCTTCACTACATCATCCAGATTGATGCCACTGAGTTTGAGCCCTACGAAGAGGATCGCATTGCAGCACACGATTAAGCCCAGCGAAACCGCAAGAGAGAATCGTCGGATCTTGTCCGCCCGACGGGACTCGTCCGCCATCGGCTGATCCATGGCAACTCCCCTTGTGCCCGGTCCACGCCAGCGCAGTCCGTTGTCCGTCCGATTCGACTTACCGCCCTTGTACCACAATCTGGGAAAAGTCTGCGAACTTCCCAAAGAACCCATCCACTACATCCCCAAGCAACGAAAGGCGGTTATTTCGTAATGCTTGATCCTCCACATTGACCATCACGGATTCAAAAAAGCGATCAATGTACGGCTTAAACTGAACCAAGCATTCGAGAGCGTCTTGGTACTGGTGCGTCTGAAGGAATCCATAGTAACGCTCTTTCGATGATGTCAGGTGGGCATAGAGTTCCCGTTCCCCGTCATCTTGGAACAACGATGGATCCACTGATGGAATCTCCGATTTCCTCACACCCTCTTTTTTCAGAATGTTATTGGCTCGATTGAATCCCACCATGAGCGGATCAAATTCTGGGAACGACGTGGTCGCCTGCAATGCCTGCATTCGTCCAGCCATGTCGATTAAGTCACACGCTCTGTTCGCGTAGCCCGTGGCTGCACGAATGACATCGTCCCGCAGATTCTCTGTTACTCCCATGTAGTAACGAAAGCGCTCCACGATAAACCCCAGCGGATCATGGTGCGATGAAGGTGTCGATTTCACATCCTTCTCTACCAGAAGGGTCGCAACATCAATGGCCTTTCGAAGATCAATGTTGATTTGCTTTTCGACCAGCATTCGAACGATGGACAAGGCATGGCGCCTCAGGGCAAAGGGGTCTTCTGATCCCTTTGGGATGATGCCTGCGAGAAAGAATGCGACGATCGTATCGAGCCGGTCAGCCAAGCCCAACATCTGTCCTTCGATCGTTTCAGGCAGCGTGCCTTCCATTCCTCGAGGAATGTATTGATCCCGGATGGCCTTGCACACGATCGGCGCCATGCCATCATGCTGCGCATAGTAGCTCCCCATCACACCTTGGAGCTCTGGAAACTCTCCCACGATCCCAGATAATAAGTCCGCCTTACTGACCCGTGCTGCTTGAGCGCAAGCGGATTGAGACTCCGATGGAAGACCCACCTGCTCCGCGAGGGCACTCACCAATTCACAAACCCGTTCCTGCTTTCGAGTCATCGTGCCAAGTTTCTGATGAAACGTGACTCCACTGAGTTTCTTGGCACGCTCTTCCAACGAAATCTTTTGATCTTCATCAAAGAAAAACTTCGCATCGGCCAATCGTGCCGCCAGCACCCGCTCATTGCCTTCACGAATCAGAGACATGTCCTTGACGCGGTTGTTCACCACCGCGATGAAATGGGCCACCAGTTTGCCGGTGTTTTTGTGACGCAAGGAAAAAAATCCCTGGTGTTCCTTCATCGAGGTCATCAGAATCTCTTCCGGCATCTCCAGATACGCATCCTTAAACGACCCCATAATCGCTTGGGGCTGCTCCGTTGTGTACACGGCCTGGTCGAACAAGGCTTCGTCGTCGTTCAACTGAAATCCCGCCTTGTGACAAATGGCGGCAATCTGTTCCTTGATCAGCTCCCGGCGGCGCTGTGGATCAACGATGACACCCTGGCGCTCCAACAAACTGACATAGGAAGCGGCATCGCGAACAGTGCCCCACTTCTCTCCGCCTAACACGCGATGGCCTTTCGTCTGATCCGATGCTGTGATCCCGGCGGCCATGATTGGAAGCACCTTGCCTCCATACAGCACGACCATCCACCGGATCGGACGGGCGAAGCGCACGCCGCTCTCGTTCCATTTCATTGCTTTGGGGAACGTAAGACCTGACACCAGTTGCGGTAGCGTTTCGAGCAAGACAGCGATGGATGCCCGGCCTTCCTCACGTTTCACTGCAAACAGGTACTCACCCTTCGGGGTCTGGCGTACCTGAAGCTCCTGAACGGCCACACCCTGACCGGCGGCAAATCCAAAGGCCGCTTTGGTCGGTTGCCCTGCCTGATCGAACGCAACAGCCTTCGACGGCCCCATTGCCTCTTTCATGATGGAGGTCTGTTTCGGCGCCAAGCCATCGACCACCATCGTCAGTCGACGCGGTGTTCCCATGGTTTGGACAGACTGAAAAGTGAGCCGATGATCGTTGAATAGAGCTTCAGCCGATTCCTTGAGTGAAGCGAGCGCGGGAGCAATGAACTGATAGGGAAGTTCCTCTACACCAATTTCGAACAGCAACTCAGCCGTGGCAGGTGCGGAAGTCCCTGTACGTTTCTTCTGTGCGGTCTTTCGGCGTCCGGCTTTCTTTTGAATCGCCATAGCGAATTACGTGCGGCCTGTTCCGACCTCTGTTCGAAGCCTGCCAGACTTTGTGACTCTCAGTTCGCGACTCAACATCGGATGACCCATCGCAACTCGCTCTTCGATGTAGCGTTCAGCACACTGCCTAGCCAGCGCTCGCACCCTGGCAATATAGCCTGTTCGCTCTGCCACACTGATCGCACCGCGCGCATCCAAGAGATTGAACACATGGGACGACTTGATACAGTAATCGTAGGCGGGCAGAGTGACGCGCTGGTCGGCTTGAGCTAGCAACCGAGTACACTCCCGTTCATTCGCCTCGAACGCTTGTACCAGCATGGCAACGTCCGCTTGTTCAAAGTTGTACCGCGACCCCTGCACCTCTGTTTCATGGTGAATATCGCCATACTTGATTGAGTCCGTCCACGCCAGATCGAAGACGTTGTTCACTTGCTGCAGATACATGGCAATTCGCTCTGTCCCATAGGTGATTTCGCCCGTGATGGGGCTCAGTTCAATGCCACCAATTTCCTGAAAGTACGTGAACTGGGTGATTTCCATCCCGTCCAAACGCACTTCCCAGCCAAGCCCCCAGGCTCCCAATGTTGGTGACTCCCAATCATCCTGGATGAAGCGGATATCATGCTGCTTTGGATTAATCCCCAGCCGGGCCAGACTTTCCAAGTAAAGCTCCTGAATGTTGTCCGGTGAGGGTTTCAGTACGACTTGGTACTGATAATAGTGCTGGAGACGGTTAGGGTTTTCACCATACCGGCCATCGGTGGGTCGACGACACGGCTGCACATAGGCGGCCCGCCATGGCTCTGGTCCAAGTGATCGTAAAAACGTGGCCGGATGAAACGTCCCTGCGCCCATTTCCATGTCATAGGGTTGATGAACGACACAGCCTTGAGCGGCCCAGAAGCGATGGAGGGTAAGAATCAGTTCTTGGAACGTCACTGAACCTTCAGCCTCGTCAGGAGAGATGACCAGATGCTTACATTTGAAGTTGGCAGGCTAGCAAGAATGCTTTTCCAGTGTCAAGGAACGGCCCGCTCTCACCTGACACTACACCACCAAGACTCAAGAAAGATGAGATCCTTACTCCACACGACTGCCTTAGATGGGATTCTCGTACCCTCCGATTTAACCTTGACGTATGGAATACATTTTTCATATTGTTGCAATTGTTGACAAAGTTAGTTGTATTTATACCAATACCATGAAGTTGTCCAAGAAAAGCGAGTACGGTCTCAGAGCTTTACTCGAACTCACGCTGGCACATGGAAGAACAACACTCCAGCGGCACGACATTGCTTATCGGCAACACATCCCGATCGAATTCTTAGAGCAAATTCTCCTCTCGCTCAAACGAGCAGGATTGATTTCCAGTCGACGTGGTGTAAAGGGCGGATATGTCCTCATCAAACAACCAAAGGAAATTACGCTAGGACAGGTCATACGCACACTTGATGGTCCGCTTGCCCCGATCGGATGCGTCAGCAAGACAGCCTATCAAAAGTGTCGTGAGTGTCCCTATGCGGAGAAGACCCGGTGTCCAGTGCAACAGGTGATGGGAACAGTTCGTGATGCCATCGCCGGAATCCTCGACTATTACACGCTTGCCGACTTTGCATCCGACCGTCTCAAGGACTAACGCTCCATGGATGATGTTGTCGTTCTTGTCGTCATTACCTTTGTGGCTTCCATAGTGAATGGAGCCCTTGGATACGGCTTCTCCTCGATTACCGTTCCTGTGGCCCTCTTGTTCTATACCAACCGCATCTTGAACCCAGCACTCGTGCTCGTTGAGCTCGTCATCAACGCCTATGTACTTTTTATCAACCGAAGGAGTATCCCCAACATTTTCCGGCGGGTGGCTCCAATTCTGGGTGGTCTAGCAGTCGGCGTCGGCATCGGGAGCTATCTTCTTTCTCTCGTGGAACCAGCGTGGATCAAGTTCGTCACCTATTTTTTTCTGTTACCCTTGATCCTGCTCCAAGCCGCAGGCATTCGCAAACCAATCCAAGCTGAAAAAGCCATCGCCGTGCCGTTTGGACTAGGACTCGGCACCCTCTACTCCGTGACCACCATTTCCGGTCCCCCATTAGCTCTCCTCTTCAATAACCAAGGCTATCCAAAACAAGATTTCCGCGCCGCGCTGGGCATCATTCGTTTGGCAGAATCGTCACTAACCGCGATCGCCTATGGATTTATCGGCTTCTACAGCGCCGGCAGTATGGAGATTATCCCCTATATCGTTCCGAGCGTAATCGTTGGTATTCCACTGGGAACCCTTCTTATCCGCTTGATGGATCCCGAGACGTTCAGGCGTATTTGTATGGCATTCGACGGGTTGATCGTCGGATTCGGGCTCTCTCGTGTCTCGGGAGAGCTGGACCTTGCGTCACCGGTTACCACCTACGCCATCCTGGCAATCGTCATTTTGGTGAATGGGGTATTGCTCTTGAGATTTTTTAAAGAGCACAGTGCCCCCCATCAGGCTCCCCCTTGACAGTGGCCTATGTTGGTTGAAGAGCACCACATCCGTATGCTCCATAAAAAGGTAGCCCTCTTCCACTCACCCTCCGCACGATCGTTGAGCGTAGTACTTGAAGGTTGAACCCTTCACACCTACCACCTTAAGTATTTCGAACAATCTCATAACTTATTGAATAATTGCCATTTAATCTTTGAATGGATTTGGCACCACACTTGCTTTTCGTGCAATCGTGCTCCATTGAGTACTTGCTCTGCAAGGAGCCTTGACCATTCACCTGAATTAAATAGGAGCGATGCATATGCAGGTAAATACGAATCAGATCGGCTTCTTTTATCAGCTCTTCACAAGATCGACAGCGGGACTGATCCTCCTGGGAGTGATCGCACTTCCATTATCCGGATGTGGTGAACAAGACGGAGCAGGCCCTGTCGTCTCGTCGCTTTCCACATCGACAGATTCCGATGAATCTGTGAACAACGCCGACGATTCCGCCCAGGACTCTGTCCTTGATGAACCAGTCCTTGGTGGAGAAGAGCCTATCGATAACCCCTTTGCATGGGCGGAAGATGGTGACGCCCATTCGTCTACTGACCTCGGGCCTGATCCCGATGAAACTGGCCCCGAAGAAGACTCGATTGCGTCTCTTATCGATGCCCCACGGGAAACGCCCACCGTTTCTATGGCCTCTACGCCAACCGGAGCGGTGGCAAGTGTGACATGGGAGTCCATCCCCGATCCTAAGGTGAAAGGTTATTACATCTATTACGGAAAGCAGCCATCTCCTGATCCAGGGGTATGCTCGTACGATGACAGAATCGCCGCTGATGCTCCAGCTGTCACCATTGCTGAGCTTGAACCCAACACACCCTACTTTTTTGCCGTCAGCGCCTATGGACGCCTTGAGAGTCTCTGTTCAAGTGAAGCCTCGGCAATCACCCCTCCCGCTGGCGCATGAGTTCTAGCTACACAACACCACCTGCTTTTACGCTCCCCTGGAATCTTCAGGGGAGCTTCTCTACCTACTCAAGCTGTAAGCTCCCCCCCCCAGACTGAGACAGTCTGAAACGAGAACGTTCTGGCACAATAATCATCTCAAGTCAGGAAGTTCTCACGCGACTGCCCAAGTTCGGGCGTGTACGAGGAACCGTGTAACTGGTTATCATGCCTCTTCTAGCGAGGCGGGAGCATTTGATGACCCAACACGCCACAAGAACAGATGCGTTGCTGGATGACTTATTGCAGGGCTGTGAGTCTCCGGAAGAGATTCTTGGCGCACATGGGGTACTGAAAGGCCTCACCAAGCGGTTGGTGGAACGCGCCCTGGCCGCCGAATGAACTACCCACTTGGTGTATGCGCCTCATGCCCGCCCGCCTTCGAAATCAGATCATGCTCTTCCGACATACTGCACGGGGACCGAATAGCGTGCCGCGCCGATGGCGACCAGCGCATCCGTCGGCACTCGGCGGATGCGTTCTCGCTCATAGCGATACGGGCCCGCGCCCCCAGCGGGGTGAGTGTTTCACGGGCAAACCGCGCGATCGGTCGCTCATGCGTGGTGCCATGGACCCGTTGATCCGCGACGGTCACAGTCCACGACTCCAACCAGGCATTGATCGCCTCCCAGGAGACAAACCGCCGCCCGGCCAGCGCGTTCCGCTTCACGTACTTCACCCCGCTCTCCACCTTGCCTTTTGTCCGGGCACGATAGGGCGGACAGACCCGCGGGGTCACGCCGTAATAGCGGATGAAGTCCTCAAAGACCGGATGCCAGCGGACCTCCCGCTCTCGCCGTCCCAACACCACGGTGTGCGGATTGTCATCCTAAAAACGCGTACATTACCACACCCCTGCTATCCGATTCGGCCGCGGGTTGAGCCAATTCACGCCGGTCAGTGTGGCCATCAAGCACTCACACGCTCGCTGCCAGACGTTGGTCGGATTGAATTGCTCTGCAGTGGCCCATTGCTGAAGCAGCCGACTGACGTGCATGAGCATCGTTTGCGCGAGGTGGGCATAGCGATGGGAATGGCTGATTACAAGCTGCTGTTGCCCAGCGTGGCGGATCTTGCGTGCGACGCCAGATCATTGCTGTCCAAGATAGCCGAGACCTGGTGGGAGCCCACATGATTTGATGCGGGTTTCGGACGGGTGATGGCGGGTTTTCACGTGCATGCCTCCTGGTGCTGTCCAAGATCAGGCGAAGGCCA
>JAOUHJ010000079.1 GCA_029865225.1 Nitrospira sp. | reverse complement strand
CCCAGTATCTCGGGTATCAGGATTCGCCTTACAACGCGCTCTTGGATGTCTATGAGCCTGGCGCGACGATCGCCGGACTCCAGCCGGTATTTGCCGCGCTTAAGACCCGCTTGGTGCCGTTGCTCCAACGCATCAGACAGAGCCGGGTTCAGATCAACGACGGCATTCTGCATCACTCCTATGACCAGGCCCGGCAGCTGGAATTCGGTCGCCTGGTGCTGACCGCCATGGGGTATGACTTTGAGCACGGCCGCCTCGACCTCTCGGCTCACCCCTTCACGACTTCCTTTCACCCAACTGACGTTCGGGTGACGACGCGCGTCCATGAACAGGAGCTACAGTCCTGTCTCTTTAGTTGCATCCACGAAGGCGGGCATGGGCTCTATGATCAGGGGCTCGACCAGCAGTATTTCGGCACACCGTTGGGCGACTCCGTATCACTGGGCATCCATGAAAGCCAGTCACGCCTCTGGGAAAATTGCGTCGGTCGCTCGCGCCCCTTTTGGCGTTTCTTCTACCCGATCTTGCAACAAACCTTCCACGACCAGCTCCATAACGTCACAATGGAGCAGTTCTATGCCGCGATTAATCGTGTGCAACCCTCGTTGATCCGTGTAGAAGCGGACGAGCTGACCTACAATCTCCATATCATGCTACGGTTTGAAATTGAGCAGGACTTGATCGAAGGCAAGACAAAGCCCGAGGACCTCCCCTCAATCTGGAATCGGAAGATGGAGGAGTATCTAGGCATCGTCCCCCCAACGGACGCGGAAGGTGTGCTGCAGGATGTGCACTGGTCGTTTGGCGCCTTTGGTTATTTTCCCACCTATACACTCGGCAATCTGTACTCGGTCCAATTTTTTGAACAGGCCATGCGGGAACTCCCGAATTTGGAAGACGAGATTGCCGCTGGTCAACTGATGGGCCTGCGCCGGTGGCTCGAACAGAAAATCCACCGTTGGGGCCGCATGTTTACACCGGCCCATCTCGCAGAACGTGTAACAGGCTCTACGATCAACCCCGAACCGTTCCTGAACTATGCGGAAAAGAAGTACGGCGAGCTCTACCAGCTTTGAGCGTCGATCGCGGGCCGACTGTCGTAACCCAATGCGGCATTGAGTTTCGTCAACATGGCAGGAGCCAAAGTAAACTCGGCTTGAACCTCGATCCGGTGCGGAACCAGCAGCGTGGTATGGAAGACGATGTCCCGAATCGGAATTTTTAAATCGGGATCTTGCGGGGTGCTGAGCTGCACCGCTTCGACGGACGCCGTGATGGCGCCGCTGTCTTGTGGACCATAGACCGTGATGACGGCATCAAAAACGTCCTTCACGTTCTCGTTCGGTTCCACCTCTGTGATGGCGCTCAGGAGCAGAGGGATCGCTTCTTCCCTCGCCTGATCTGAGAGCGTGAAGTTTTCGATGCGCCCTTTCCGGCGAAGCGAGGTCAGGTCATTGTCGAGATCCTTACTGAAGGCGCCATAGGCGAACCTGAAAAATTCGAAGTGGAACGCTTTGAGTCCCTTCGCAAACGTTTGAAGTTCGCACAGGAAACAGAGCTGCTGTAGCTTCACATCGCTCAGATTTCCGTAGGGTTCCGTCAGGTGCAGAACATACAGGAGCAGGGCTCGGTCAATGGTAATCTGACTGGGTAGCCTCAACTATTCCCCACCCATGATGGCCATAATTGTTTTACTATAGACGGCGACCAACGCAGCCGTCAAAGTCGACCGGTCACTGAAAGTCCTAGGAACACTCTTGACCGGCTCTTCGGTTTCGTCTTTAATTCCGACCCGGGAGGCTCAGCCTGATCACCATGTCCAAACATGTCAAAGAAATGGGAATCCTCAAGGAACACCTCGGGAAACATCAGCTGAAATTTACTCGCCAGCGTGAATTGATCCTCGATGCCTTCCTGAAACAAGAACACATCACGGCTGAGGAGATGTATCACCAACTGGCTCGCAAAGATCCCCACTTGGGACTGGCGACCATTTACCGCACGCTGAACCTCTTTTGCGAAGCGGGGCTCGCCCAGGCCAGGCATTTTGGAACTCAAACACAGTATGACAATGTGTCGCACAAGGGCCACCACGATCATCTCATCTGCACCGGATGCGGGAAAATCGTGGAATTCGAAAACTGCGATATCGAGCGTCTACAAGAGGAAGTCGCGACACGAAACGGCTTTACGATCCAAACCCACCGCCTCGAACTCTACGGGCTCTGCTCTCGCTGCCGCCATTGACCCTTGGAACCGTTTCTGGTATTCTTTTTGATACGGTTTATCAATTTCAAGAGTCTTCCTTAACGGTATAAAACAGGATCATGATGCATACACGACGCTCCCTTCGGACGATTGGTGTCCTTGCACGCTTTGTCTTTGTCACGGGGCTTGTTTCGTTCTTGTGGGGTGCCCCTCTCACCGACGTCTCTGCCGCAGATAAGTTGACTGTCTATTCCGGGCGAGCTGAACGGCTGATCAAACCGGTCCTTGACGCGTTCACCGCGAAGACCGGCATTCAGATCGACTTGCTGTCCTCCGGCACGACCGAGCTCGTGAATCGGATGAAGGCGGAAGGCGACCGCAGTCCGGCCGATGTGTTTATCACCAACGATGCCGGAAGTCTGGAGATCGCCCGTACCGCAGGGCTCCTTCGCCCCTTGAGCATGCGGGAGGTCGAACGAGCCATTCCATCTCAATTCCGCGCGGCCGATAACAGTTGGATCGGCCTATCCGGACGATTTTGGATCATCGTGTACAACACCAACCTCATGAAACCTGATCAGATCAAGTCGTTACTGGACCTGGCCGATCGGTCCTGGAAGAACAAGATCGCGATTCCGAACGCAGGCAGCGAATACCTCCAAGCCGGTGTGTCGGTCGTTCGAGCGAGCCTTGGCGACGACGTCACAAAAACCTTCCTTGAAGGACTTCGAGATAACGCGGGCACACAGGTCTACCAAAAGAGTTCTCAAATCGTCGAGGCGGTCGCCAAAGGGCAAGTGGCGCTGGGTATCGTGAATCACTACTACGTCTATCGACATCTCGCGACACAACCGACGGCTCCACTGGGAGTCTTAATGCCCGATCAACAGGACGGCGGGATGGGAGCCATCATGAATGTGGCCGGCATCGGGATCTTGAAGCACACACCCCGCATCGATAACGCGAAGCTGCTCGTGGAATTTCTCGTGGCTCAGGCCGGGCAAAAAATGTTCGCCGACCTCGACAAGGAATACCCACTCCATCCTGAGGTGAAGGGTGATCCAGCACTCCCCGACCGGAAAAGTTTCCGAGCGGCGCTTGTGCCGTTGAGCAAGCTCGCGGAACTGCGAGAGCCTACGATGCTGCTCATTGAACAAGTCGGCATGCGATAACCCTTCGAGCAGATTCGTGATTGCTGTACCCCGATCATCTACCTCAGCCCTGCAATTGCTGGTCATGGCCAGTGCCGCGCTGATCCTGTTGCCATTGGGCTACGTTACCACGCTGGCCCTGTCGGCCGACTTGGCGGTCTGGCAGCGTCTCTGGGCGACTCGTGTACCCGAACTCCTCTTCAACACAGTGTCGTTGGCCGGAGCCGTAGCGGCAATTACCCTCGTGTTGGGCGTATTAACGGCATGGATGGTCACCCGATTTGAGTTTCCAGGACGCCGCCTCTGGGAAGTTGCTCTCGTACTTCCCCTGGCGATGCCGACCTACGTGCTGGCCTATGTGTACAACTATCTGTTGGGATACAACGGTCCCATCGAACAGCTGTGGCAGATGGTGGCAGGACCGCAGGCACGAATTGTCTCCCCGCAAAGTTTTTGGGGTGTCACCTTCGTCATGGCACTCGACACCTTTCCGTTCGTGTATCTCCTCACACGCAGCGCGCTCTTGAGCTTCAACATGTCCTTTGAGGAAGTGGCGCGTAGCTGCGGCGCATCACCACTGCGCACGATGTTCAGGGTCACCTTGCCGTTGTTGCGCCCCTCCATCGTGGCCGGTGTCGCGCTGGTGGTGCTGTATGTCGTCTCGGATTTCGGCGCTGTTTCCCTGCTGCGCTTTCAAACGCTGACCTATGCCGTCTTTCAACAGATGACCGGCAGATCCGACAATCAAGCTGCGAGCATCCTGAGCATCTTGTTGGTGGTTCTGGCGCTGCTGTTCCTGTTAACCGAACGCTGGTTTCGACGAAAAAGCCGATTTTATCAGACCTCAGGGCGCTATCGTTCGCCCCAACGTATCTCGTGCGGGTGGCTCTCCGCAGGGCTTTTGACGACCAGCCTTGCCTCCGTCGTCGCTCTGGCCTTCGGCATCCCTGCCTGTCTTTTGGTGACATGGAGCCTCTCCCCTGAGGCGCAGGCTATTCTAGATGCTCGTTTCTTTGGATTTGTTTGGAACAGCACGCTCTTATCGGGTCTGGCAGCGACAGCCGCCGTGATCGTTGGCCTCCCCCTCGCCTACCTGGCAAGCCGGAAACCGACCTGGCTCAATCTTGGCTGTCTCCAAGCTGCCTATGCAGGGTATGTTCTGCCAGGCCCGGTGGCAGCCCTAGCTGTGTTGGTCCTCTTCTTGAAGATTCTGCCGTTTTTCTACGGAACGGTGCTCGTTTTGATCGTCGCCTACGTCCTGCACTTCCTCCCTGCAGGACTGCAGTCACTCGAACCGTCGATCCAGCAGATCACACCCAATCTTGAAGAAGTATCCCGGACCTTGGGGCTCGGGGTTCGAGAAACTTGGAGGCGAGTCACGCTGCCGCTGATCCGTAACGGTGTCATCGTGGCCTGGGTCCTTGTTTTTCTCCAAACCATGAAGGAGCTCCCGGCGACGTTATTATTGAGACCTGTTGGATTCGACACCTTGGCGATCCGAGTGTGGCTGGAAGCGAGTGAGGAGTATTATCAGCTGGCGGCCCCATCGGCCTTGTTGATCGTACTGGTCGGGTTGCCGGCTCTGTTTTTGCTGCTCTCCCGCGATTGGAGGGCGGCGTAGGTCCATGATGCAGTCATCACTTCACACAACCCATACGAAGACCGGCGAGCCTGGCAGTCACATCGGTGTGTACCGACCAGCCTCGTCGATCTTAGAGCTCCGTTCCGTTTCCTGCGCCTATGACACAAGCCGGCCCGCTATCAAGGATATTTCGTTTTCCATTCGAGAAGGCGAAATTCTTTGTCTCCTCGGACCATCCGGCTGCGGGAAGACTACCGTCCTGCGAGCGATCGCCGGCTTCGAACCTGTCCGATCCGGCCAGATCTTTCTTTCTGACCGATTGGTCTCCTCATCCACCGAAACTGTGCCGACTGAAGAACGCCGTGTCGGCATGGTCTTCCAGGAATACGCGCTGTTTCCACACTTGCGAGCTGCTGACAACATTGCCTTCGGGCTCCATCATCTTTCGCGAGCGGAACGAACCTGTCGAGTCCAAGAAATGTTGCGACTGACCGGGTTGGAAGGGCTCGAACACCGATACCCACATGAATTATCCGGCGGACAACAGCAGCGAGTGGCGCTCTCACGAGCGTTGGTGCAGAACCCCGTCCTGCTCCTTTTAGACGAACCATTCAGCAACCTCGACCCCGACATGGCCAGCCGCATGCGGCAAGACCTCCATAGCCTCCTCCGCCGGACCAAGACGACCACCATCCTGGTTACCCATGATCACGATGAAGCGTTTGCGATGGCCGATCGCATCGCCGTCCTGAACCGAGGGGAGATCGAACAATTGGACGCTCCGGAACTCATCTACCATCTCCCGGCAACTCAGTTCGTGGCTGACTTCGTCGGTCAAGCCGACTTTGTCATGGGCAAGATTCGACAGGGCCTCGTGCACACGGAACTGGGAGAGTTTCCCAATACCATCGACGGTGCTGAGGGATCACATGTCATGGTGATGATCCGCCCGGATGATATTCACCTCGTACCCAATAAGTCAGCCAATTCACGGATCGTGGCCAGGCAGTTCAGAGGCTCAGAAAATTTATATACGGTTCAACTTCCGTCCGGCCAGGTGGTCCATAGCAGCGAGAGTTCAACCAGCGTGTACCACGAAGGCACCGCTGTCGAACTTCGTGTATCCGCCACCCACACCGTGCTCTTTCCTGCCGAAGAGCAACCTCACGCATAGCGGGACAGGAACTGACTCATGCCCGACCCGATTGACAGCTTCCCCCGGGATCTGGCATGGATGGACCGGTACGCTGGCTTCCAACCCACCGGATTGAGCCTACGTCTCCCAGATTAAGGAGCTGTGATGGACGCGTTGAAGCACGCGATTGATTATGGAGTGATCGGCCTTCTTCTGGTCTTGAGCCTCTGGTCGGTTGCGGTCGCGATCGAACGGTGGCTGTTCTACAAGCGAATCGATCTCTCGCGGTTTTCCAATGCACAATTGCTGGAGATCACGCTCACAAAACGACTGGTGATCATCGGGACCGTCGCCGCCAATGCCCCCTATATCGGTCTCCTCGGAACCGTCCTTGGAATCATGTTAACCTTCCATACGATGGGAACCTCAGGTACGATGGCGGTCAACACCATCATGATCGGCCTGAGTCTCGCTTTGAAGGCGACAGCCGTCGGTCTCCTGGTTGCTATTCCTTGTGTCGTAATGAACAATCTGCTTCGCCGTCGCGTGACCGAGCTCTTGACCGAATACAAGGCACAACATGGACCGGAACATTGATCAGATTAACGTCATCCCCCTCGTGGATGTCATGCTGGTCCTCCTCGTCATCGTATTGACCACCGCTACGTTTATTAGCACCGGACAAATTCCGGTCAACTTGGCAAAAGCGAAAGAAGTGGGAGATCGGAAGGATGTTCCCATCGTCATTTCCTTGACCGCGGATGGGAGCCTCTTCGTCAATGACTCGCCGATCATGGAGGGAGGCCTTCCGACGGCGCTGAGCGCACAGCCTCGTGAGTCGGCGGTCGTTGTACGGGCTGACAAAGTCACCTTGCTGGAAAAATTTGTGGCGTTAGTCGATGAGATTCGTGGCCTCGGTTTTCAGCAAGTCAGCCTGGAGGTTATTCGACTGTGATGGGTCACTCACTTCCGCTTCCTCATCCGACGGGTCCAGTGGCGGCAAGTTGGCTTGTCTCATGTTTGCTGCACGCAGTGCTAGCCATAGCCGCATTATTCTTCGTTCGGCACCTACAACTTGCTCCTCAGACTGAACCCTTTCAGTGGGATGTCGCGGTGGTCGCGCCGCTCTCCAGTTCGGTGGAATCCGCGCCTGCCGTTCAATCGACAACTCCGCCGGCTCACACGGTTCAACAATCTACTCAAGGATCGAAGCCTGTCTCGCCAAAGGCCACACCAATTGAACCGATCATGCCGCGACCGGCTGCTTCACCGACACCAGCAGACAAGTTCGAATCCGCAGAGTCGCACCAAGAGCAACTCTTCCATGAGGAGTCAACGCCAACCAGTCCGGGAGCTGTACCTTCCGACGTCTCCCCGCCTGACATTACTCCGCAACAACTCTCAGCTACCGTGTCCGAACAGGCCACGCCTCCGCATGAGACACTCACCGCCTCAATTGATTCCCAGACAACCTCAGAGTCTCCGATTGTCTCTTCATCGTCTACAAATGTGCCCGTCTCGTCCGTCGATCAACTCAAGTCGGCCAAGGCCGATTACGGATGGCTCGCTGCAATTATGGCGCAATGGATCGAGGACCTGAACAAGCGGTACCCTGCCATGCTTCGAACCGACGGGGTAGAGGGAAAAGTGACGCTGGCGGCGATCCTTCACAAAGATGGACTACTCAGCGACGTGCGTGTTGTGAAGAGTTCAGGCTATACAGCCCTTGATCAAGTTGCAGTGGAAGATGTACAGAATGGCCCGCCTGTATATCTAGCCCATCCACTAGACCGAGCTCAGATACCGGTGAAATTTTCAATCAGTTACGATCTGAAAACAACTCGGTGATCGTCGACCTTGATCTCAGGGAGTGCGGAGGCGATCCCGGAGTCCTGACGACACCGTCATCGTTCCTTCAGCATCGATAATGATGGCTTCCACCCCCGGCAAGCTTTCCACCAATGCCATCCCCTCCTCGGGCCCCAAGACAAAAATTCCCGTATCCAATCCATCGGCCACAACCCCTTCCTTAGCGATGATTGTGACGCTCTGACAGACCCGTACCGGCTGCAAGGTCTGGGGGGACAAGATATGATGATACCGGACTCCGTCTTGCACGAAAAATCGCTCATAGTCCCCGGCGGTGGAAATGGCCTCATCCTTTAACTCAACAATCGCGATCAGCTCGCCTTCCCTGCGAGGATGCTGGATCCCGACAGGAAACCCATTACCTTCCGGAAGCATGCCAAATGTCTTGATATCACCCGATAGGGCGACAACTCCCCCTATCGCTCCAGCGCGTCTCATCTCCGCCACCGCCCGATCAGCAGCATAGCCCTTGCCAATTCCTCCAATGTCGATGCGCATTCCCTTGCGCGGAAGGAAAATAGTTTGTGCGACCCTGTTGACTTGAATACTGGTCCAATCGACAAGTGGCTTCAACTTTTGCAACTCCCGATCATCTGGAACGTGCTGCCGTTCAGTGACATTCCAGGCTTGAACGGCTGGACCGAGGGCAATATTGAAGCCGCCATGGGTTAGATTTGCCATATCGAGAGAGCGGATCACCAGCTCGAGCGTCTCCTGGCTCACCTTCACAGCTCGACGGCCGGCTTCCGCGTTCACCAGCGACAGCTCGGTATCAGGACGCCAGGTGCTCAACAACTGTTCAAGACGCTTGATCTCATTGAATCCTGCCCGCATAGCCTGTTCACTCACGGACGTATCCGGTGCCACAACTGTGAGTGTAACCAAGGTGCCCATATGCATCTGAGCGCGTTTGGAGACGACGGGTTGAGTCACAGGTTGTGCTGCGACACAACCGATTAGGAAGGCCATAGTGAGACAGAACACTACTTTGTAAGGCACGGCAAATGACCCGTGTGTCATCATGACAGTCGACCTCTCACCACCAATGCCGGCGAAACATCCTGGGATACCGTGGATAGGGCATCACTTCGTAGAGCCGAGCTTCCACCTGTATAGGCTGTGGAAGTTTACCTACAAAGGGGCGACCTTGGGAGTCCGGATACCGCTTTCTCAGAATGTCCTGTGTCCTTGCTTTTTCTGCTTGATCAGCAACCACAGAGGCCACGATCATCCGGCCATAGCGGGGCGAATCCACTCCGAATCTCCAGGTCCCCACATAGGTCACGGCTGTGGTATCAACGGTAAAGGTCATCGACAACTCTGCCATGGAGAGGAACGGCCCTTCGCTGATCTGCACCCTAGTGATTCGATACCTCCCAGGTGGCAGACTAAGAACAATAGCTTGATCAGTCGAATCGATCTCCACCTGATAGCGCTTTGACGAATCCTGGTGCTCTAATTCTAGAAACCGCATCTCTGGCAGATACCGTCTTGACCTTTCCCCGGTCAAAAATGTCACGACACGCCCCACGACCAAACCGTTTGTCACCTCAGCCGGGTCCGCCACGGGCGATAGGGGCGTGGCGCAACTCCACACACCACAAAGGAGTATCGGTACGAGAGCATGGAGAACCATCGATTTCTGGTTCGTAGAGTGGCAAGAAAACCAATGATCTAAGGAACGCACGAGACAGCTATCCATATCCAAATTTGCCGCTTGACAATGAAGCGTCGCCTGGAATATTAATAATCGTTCTCAATTTCATTATACTAGTTCGCTAGACGACATGGCTATCGCAAAAGCTCATTCTTTAGAACCGTGCCACCGCCTCGAGACGCGCTGCGAGTGCGGGCAATTAATCGCCAAGGTCTGCGACCAGGGGCTTGAACTGAAGTGCAAACGGTGTAAGCGCATGGTCGTCATCCCCTTCTCCTCAATCGAGGGTTGGGGGACAGGTCCATCATAAGTCATCCTGCGAAAGGAGGAATTGCCGTCCTGTCTTAAAATTTACTCATGCAAGTGCTGTGTTTTCCAGAAGACCAGAGACCGCCGAGTCCCGAGTCAGATCACAATATTACTCATTAGGGAGGATACCGATGAAGATGCGGTCCATCCTCGGGGCTCTTCTGATCTTCAGCTTGTCGGCGATGCCAGTTTTGGCTGAAAACTTGACCCCAGAGGAAATCAAGAAATTGGTTGATGAAGCAGTAGAAAAACGCCTGCAAGAGCGCGAACGTCGAGAGGGCGCTCGCGAACCGCAGGAAGGTCCGCCGGGAGAAGCAAGCCAGCCAGGGATCGGCGCTCTTCCGGAAGTGGGGAAAGAACGCCGAGCGCAAAAGCAGGCTCCCCTTTCATTCGGATCGAGCGGCTCCGGCCGGCTGGTCTACGCAAAACCGTTCGTTTCATACCCCAAAGCGATCGTCGGTGGTTACATGGATCTTCAGTACCGCATCCATCGTAACGCGGTGCTTGAAACCGGTGCCGATGGTATTGGGACGACCAACGGCTATGATCAGCAGCGGTTTGTCCCTTTCATCTACGCTGATATCACCGAGCATCTGAAGTTTGCCTCCGAGCTTGAGATCGAACATGGGATCAGAGGAAACACCGGCAACAACGAAATCAGCCTCGAATTTGCCCACATCGATTATCTGGTTCATGAACTCCTGAACGTTCGGGCGGGCATCGTGCTGATCCCTCTCGGCAAATTCAATTTGCTGCATGATTCGCCGTTGAACGATCTGACCGATCGGCCGATTGTGAGCCGACTAGTCATTCCATCGACCATGTCGGAGACAGGCGCAGGTCTCTACGGCACATTCTATCCAAGCCGCACCGGTAAGGTGGATTACGAAGTGTATTTTACGACCGGCCCCTGCGGGTATGAGGGTGATGGCACACCCCGTGTCAGCGAGGAAAATGGCACGAGCAAATCACGGCAGCGGAAATGCTGGTCGGATGACGGATTCGATATCAACAATGGGAAAGCCGTATCCGGCCGTGTGGCCTTCAGTCCCATGCTCGGAGTGGAAGTCGGCGGTTCCGGTTATTTCGGCAATCAATCAGCGACCAGCTACAACCCACTCAGCATCTATGCAGTGGACTGGACGCTTCAACGAGGCCCTTTTGAACTCATCGGTGAAGCAGCCTGGGCCTATGCCAGAGGAAACCGCCTAGCTATTCCTGGAAACACTTTGGGTTTCACTCCTGGCTCGCTGCTACCCGGAGGCAGCCCCCTCAACCCCGGAGCAACTCATCCCCAGCGGCTCTGGGGTTTCTACATCCAAGGCAACTACCACTTCATGCCCTCTTTCTTGACGAAGCTCTCTCCAAAGCGCTTCGGTGAGGGATCGACGTTTACGGCTGTAATTCGCTATGACCGGGTCAATTTGAATATGGACAATAAAGGGGAAAACGCCGGCGAATGGGAGCAGATCTCGTTCGGCTTGAACTACCGCCCAATCGAAGATGCGGTTATCAAGATGAGTTATCAATATCTCCCTAAGTCCTTTAACCCTGTTTCTGGACAACGGATCCACGACAGTGCTTTTGTCATGTCGGTGGCAACCTATTTCTAGGAGGTATGCGGGGGCTTCTCCGAGAGAAGCCCCCCACAGTTCATATCGATGAAGAATAAGAAACACCTCAGGCCTCTTGCCTTCGCTCTGCCATGCATCATGCTTACGGCCTGCGCCACATTAAGCGGAAGCCGTGATTCCTACTTTGCTTGCTCGTATAACACAGTCTGGGAAACCACACTGGATACGATGGAGGGCTACTCCATCGCCTCGCAAAACAAGGACAAGGGAACCATCGAAACCGCATGGCTGGAAATGGAGGGCAAGAAGGGCCCGTACGGGCTTTTCAGGCGCGAAGGGTTCGGCAACATCGAGCGTGCCCGTCTGACAGTTGCCGTCAAGAAGGCGAACGACGTCACCTCTGTGAGCGTGTTGGAAACCCGCCAACGCTGGCATGCTCGAGGAGGCGCCACCCCCCAGGCAGCTAGATGGTGGTCCATCGAGCCGTCAGAAGAAGTGCTGGATGAGATCACCACCAAACTCAATGATCGCCTCAAAGAAAAGGGATGTGCAGGGACCTGATGATTACCGGCCTTTTCCTCTTATTCATGACCCTTACCCTATTACCAACTCCCTCGATCGGAGCTGAACGGATCTGGGACAATGACCTCAAACGCTTTCTCACCGATCAGGAGATGATGATGGCGGAGGTCTATCTCCAGGAAGAAGAGGGCGTCAAGATCATGTTCCCGAAGTCTGAGCGCGTTCGCAAAGAACTCATCACGCTCAATCCTGATCAGAAATCCCTCATCCAAGAACGTATCGGCTGGAAATTTCCTGAAGAATCATTTGAAGTCTACATCGGAGAATCAGGAACTCAGATTGACGGCTATGCGGTCGTACAAAACACAATCGGCAAACATAAACACATGACATACATGGTCGGCGTCGATAACAGGGGTTTCGTCTCGGATATTGAACTTCTTGTGTTCCGCGAAAGCCGTGGGAGCGAGGTTCGACAGAAGCGGTTCAACGCACAGTATGAGGGCAAGTCGGTTCTCGATCCCGTCCGTATCAACAAAGACATCATCAACATCTCCGGCGCCACAATGTCCGTGCGTTCCATGAGTGCCGGAATCAAACGCGTACTCGTATTGATTGATGAGTTCTACCTGAAGCCAGCCGGAATCGGCAGCGACACACTGGCTGCGAAAAAGGACAAGGGATTTTTCACGTCGATATTTGGAAATTAATCAAAGCGGACCCCGCGTCCCCGGCATGCGAAACTTCAACCAGAAATTCAGGCTTCGTGATTCTGATCGTCATATTCGGCTGTTATACACGTTGTTCTTGCTCTTGATGTTCGCTGGTTTTTGTTTTTCGTTTTTTTGGGCCCATAGCATGACCGGATTATCACCGCAAGGTATCGCTGAGCACTACCGTGGATCTGATGCGACATTCGGCGAACCAATGTCGTTTCGGGAACTGGCGGAGATCACCCACTTCCATCTGTTTACGATGCCGGTGGTCTTCATGATCCTGATTCACGTGATGTACCTGACCAGCGCCAGCCATACACTCAAAGCGATCGTGACATGGGCTGGATTCGGAGGCGTGATGCTTGATCTGGCGTCACCTTGGCTGATCAGCTATGTCTCCCCTATCTTTATCCTGTCGATGTTGGCCGGTGATACCCTGATGACGATCAGTTTTTTGGTCATGATGGTGGTCCCTCTCTATGAAATGTGGATACTCGGACAACCGTTGATGGGAGGGAAGCGCTCCTAAGAAGCGAGACCACCGGCATCAATTCTAGCCTTCTTTAGCGGCCAGCGGTTTTTCACCCAGAGCCCAGGATCACACGGATGATCCTGGGCTCTTTGTTTTTTGGAGGTGACATTATGCAGATCGATACCGATGCGGTCGACGTTTCCCAAACGACCGTAATGAGACTTCAACACATGCTCAAGAAGATCGACCGTGTCTGTCTTCCTCCTGCATCGCGGCGTGATCTGGAGAGCATCCTCGTTCGGCAAGTGGCACACGAATTAGATCGGCTTCTCCCGTGGCAAGCGGGGCATGGACAGGCCACGGCTGCGATCGCACTGGAGCTCGGGCGGGCCCTCCACCTGGAAGACGAGAAGTTGCATCAGCTCAGGTTGGCCTCTCTGCTACACGACATCGGTATTCTAATGCTTCCACCTTGCCTACAGAGCCGACGGGAGTGGCATGAGCCAGAGTCGTATGTGGCGATGCAGAATCACCCACGCCTCGGGGCCATGCTGCTTGAGCCGTTTTCGTTTCTTCGTGAAGCCACGGTGATGATCGCTCATCATCACGAACGGTGGGACGGCTCTGGGTATCCCTATGGTCTCAGAGGGGAGTTGATCCCGTTGGGAGCGAGAATACTCGCCATTGCGGATGCATTCGACGCCATCCAGGTTCCCCATGTCCAAGAACGATCTCTACGCGATCGCATTGCGCTCCGGATTCTACGCGTCGCTTCGGGCACACAGTTTGATCCCATGGTCGTCGATGCCTTGGAGGCGCTGTTTACCGAGGGTTATGCCATACATGTCTGAATCTCATCCCATGGGAGCCACAGCCGGCGTCAGCCCTACGCCGGCCTCAAGGTGGGAGGCCCACCTCTCCCACTTGACCAGGCAAGGGCCCTCGCCTCCCGAGGGCCCTTGCCGCCCCTTTTCCTAGAGCAGTTTGTGATGGACTAGATAGCCGTACTTAACAGCACGATGGCAATGGAATCATCCACGACGTGGCTTTCAGACGTAGCTCATACATGTGCACGAAGAATATGGACGTAGATCAAGCTCAATAATCAACATGAGGAATGGTGCAGCATGAATTGTAACAGTATCGCGAAGCGAATGCAGACCTCTCTGGCATTGAGTTGCTCAATACTTTTCCTCGCAGGGGCAGTCGCATGCTCCGGAGATGAAACACCCCCTCCCTCTCCATCTCTTGCCTCCATCGGGACACCCGGTGCTGAAGAGGCGGTCGGTGAACGTCTGTTTCTTGAAACTCGATTTGCCCAATCATTCAAGGTGTCTCTGGACAACGGCGGTAATATCAACGACCCGAATATCAGTGACAGGGTCGTTGATACCGTTCAAACCATGGGTGCGCCGATCGACCCAGGGCCGTTCAAGGGTTTGTCCATGAATTGCCGGGCCTGTCATTTGGTCGACGAAGTGCTGGATGCGCCGGGAGGCGGCATGCGGACTTACACAGATCTTGCGCGGCGTAGCCCCCTCCCGGCCCGAGCGGACGGCAAAACTGTTGCCGTCCGCAATTCCCCGCCTCTTGTCAACTCCGCACTCGATCGACCAGGGGGTGTCCTGTTCCATTTCGACGCAGAGTTCAATTCGATGGAAGAGTTGGTCGCAGCTACCTTCACCGGTAGAAACTTCGGCTGGCTGCCTGGAGAACGAGCACAGGCCATCGCCCATATCGCTCGTGTGGTTCGTTCGGATGACGGCACCGGTGACCTGGCAAAGGAATTCGATGGCACCCCGTTCCGAACGCTCTTCGGAGGAACCGATGCCTCTATACCAGAAGAATTCCAGCTCACTTCCGAATTCCGAATGGCGATCGGCTCCGCGACCGACCAAGAGGTATTCGATGCCGTCGTCAAGGTCGTCGCCGCCTATGTCAACGGTCTCCTGTTCTCTCAAACCGAAGACAGCGAAGCGCCGATCCGTTCTCCCTTCGACGTGTTCCTAGAGACCAACGGTCTCCCGCAAGCCCCGGATTCCAACGAATCTCCCCTCGCCTACAGCCGTCGCCTGCTACAACTCGTCAACTCGCGGGAGTCGGCTGGAACGCTTCAGTTTGTCACCTCGAACCCCAACAGAACAGACGGTCAGTTCCAATTTCATACCGAGCAATTCTCATTCGGAGCGCACGAGTTAGCCGGGCTGAAGATGTTTCTCGCCGAACCGGCGGCACTGCCCGCCTCGCCGGCTGAACTGGAGACCGGAACAATCGGCAACTGCCTCTCATGTCATGCCGCACCGAACTTCACGGATTTCAAGGCCCATAATACGGGCACCACCCAGAAAGAGTATGACGAGATCCCCGGACATGGGAGCGGTGCCTTCATGAATCTGGCCATTCCTACGCTGGCCACACGAACAGCTGATGATCTGCCGGCCACCGAGCAACATCCGGGAACCAGCGAGCGATTCCGAGCCGTTCCCTCTGCCGCCACGACGTTGACCGACCTCGGCTTATGGAACGTCTTCGCCAATCCCGACATTCCTGTGCCACAAGACAAGATCCGAAACATTCTCTGCGATGATGAGCAACCCTGCTCCGTTGCTCAAAGCGAACTTCTGAATCGCGCGATCGCCCGATTCAAAACTCCCAGCCTGCGCGATCTGGGACATTCCGCTCCATTCATGCATACCGGTCAGTTCGACACGCTTGAGGACGTGATTAGATTTTATATTGAGATGTCCGAACTTGCCCGCGCGGGCACACTCCGCAATGGGGCGGAACAGCTGCGAGGCATTGCACTCACCGACAGCGATGTCACGTCACTTGTGGCGTTTCTCCAATCGCTGAACGAGGACTATCAGTAGATTATGATCACCGACTGCTCAGGCCAACACAGCATTAGGACAGAGGGATCTATGAAGACTCGCTCGCGTTCACATTCTCTCATCATGACCTGCCGACGCTGCCACAAACTAATCTGGAACGAGAACCCCCAGCTGTGGTGCGTACAGTGCCGCCGAATCCACCGTCAACGAGGGCAGGCGAGAGGACTGGCCAAGTCGATGAGGACAAGACGACTCAAAGCTTGGTTGAACAGGTTATTGAGAGAACTGAATTGACCACGACTAAACCCGGGATGACCGTTCGAATTTTCGATTAGCACGAACGCGGAAAAAAGGACTACACATCCAGTACGCCGATGGCGCTGACCCTCAAAAGGGAGATCCGGTCTCTCCCCCTTTCAACGGAGGAGACAGACTGCTTTTTCGCCGTAGCTTCAACGACCAGTGAGCGTTATTATGCCGCAGGGTTCACCACGATAGGCGATGACACTCATATGGCCGTCGCGCGTTTTGGGTCGACCGGCGACCTTGATACCTCCTTCGGCTCAAACGGAATTGCTACAGTTAACGTGGCCGTTGGCGCGGTAAAACAGTGGAATTCTTAGGTTCTGTGGTGTCCAGTCCGACTGGTCAGATCGTAGTCGTCGAGCCGGTTGAACATGACACTTCAGCAACAGGGGACGCGGCACGTGATACGGACATTGCCGTGGCCCGCTTCGACACTACCGGTCAACTCGATCAAACATTTGGAGCGAACGGAATCGTACGGCTCGATCTCAGTACCGGAACCGTCTCCGGTACGGCTTTTCAGGGGGATACCGCCTGGGGGCTGACCCTACTGTCAGGTGATGACCTCTTAGTAGTCGGCGGCAAGGTTGCAGACGGACCAGGCCGTACGGACATCGATTACGCGGTGATGAAATTGACGGCAACAGGGGCAGTCGATAGGTCATTCGGTACAAACGGCCTCGTCACGTTGGACATCGGAACGGGAACCGACAGCCCACGTACCGCGATTATACAGCCTGATGAGAAGACCGTGGTCAGCGGTCATACGTCCAATGCGGGTGTCGTTACCATCGTCTTGTTTCGATTGCTGCCGGATGGGCAATTTGATTCAAGCTTTGGCCGAGCGCAACGTTCACCACGCCGTCTCCTCCCATTTATCGCTGAGGCCTATGACGTCGCCTTGCAGGGGGAAAATCTAATCCTTGCCCGCTATGGGCGAGATACATCGGCCGGTACGGTGGATATCATGACTGCCCGATTCTTGGCAGATGGAACCGGGATAGGACGTACGGTGATGAAGGCATCGTTGTTCTAGATGTTGCCGGTGAAAACGACAGGAGCAGAACTGTCAGAATCTTGCCGGACCAGCATGTCCTGATTGTGGGGCAGGGACAACCAACGGCTACAACCCAGGACGGTGTCATGGCCCTACTCGCCCCTAACGGCCAGCCCGACACGAGACTGAACGGCAATAGACTTCTTGCATAACCTCCGTTTGAGGATTCCCTTTCCACCATGGATGTGCTTCCATGCCTTCTCTGACAGGGAGGAGCGCCATGGCGATTCAGGGCTGTGAAGGTATGCCGGAGGAGACGTTCCGGCGGTTGACCGGGGTCAGGAAGCGGACGTTTGCCGAGATG
>JAOUHJ010000078.1 GCA_029865225.1 Nitrospira sp. | reverse complement strand
TCCCGTTCGGCCACATGTATGTCTGCCTCAGCCTTGATATGCATGCGGTCATAATCCAATTCGATCGCCTTCAGTTTCTTGATCTGCTCCTCCGTCAGTCCAATTTCTTTTTCATGTTTCAATAGATGCCGGAGATGATCGGCGGCATGGGACTGATGGTCCTTCATCTCTTCCCAATATCCGTGTTCGCCTCCAAAGCCATGCGAGTAATCACGGTCCGGATTCGCCAGGCCAGACTGAACATTCAAGCCGACGAAGCTCAGGATGGCTACGGCACCAACCAGTGTTTTCGCATTCATGGTATTCTCCTTCATGCACAAAAGTGAGCTCCACCCAAATTCATCTCTGACGACGGAGCGCGAGGAGTCTGCGTTCAGACCGATTCCTCGCCCCGTGAGGCAGTCGGGTCCGTGTGCTTACTTCTTTTTCCCGGCTGATGGGACTCTTCGGCATGCGCCAGCGACTCCTCTGCGTGCTTCAGCGATGCCTTGGCATGCTCGAGTACCTCCTTGGCGTGAACATTCTCACTGCCTTCGATGGCTTCCTCCAGATGCTTGATCGCTTCCTGTTCGTGGGCAATCTCTTATTTTGCGTGCCGCTCGTGCACGCAGGTCGTGACTGGTACGGTGTCCTCTAGGAGTTCACTTGTCTGGGTTTCCGTATAAGGCTTCATGCCCCCTCACGTCACATCCTCGCCTTCCAAGAGAGAATGACTCATCCATTGAATTCCTCCGGCCAGGTTTCCTGGGATCCCTGCGCCTGATCCCCCCTCAGGTCTGAACAGAGCTCCACGACCTCTTCAACTGGACAGCGCTTCTCCCTATTGCTGCGACGCAGTCAGGACCTGATCAATTTTGTTCTGGTTATATAGTGGTACCCATGGTCATACGTCACACTGCGTGCGGTTGTCCGCTGCACTCTACGCGCGGCGACCGAGAACGGATCATATTTAGGTAACATGATCACATGTTCGTCAAACAAAGACTGGTCAATAGTGAACACTATTGCACGAGAACCTCAGCCCGGTGCAATAGTGCTCATGAACGGCCTCCGCGCTTGGTTTTCAGGAAGGCCATTCTCAACGTTCCTGGGATGATCTAGATGGGATGATCCAGATGGGAGGGACCGTGATTCCCTTTTGTGGCAATATTCCTTCTTCAGTGTCCTTCCTTATGGGGTGTTTCGCCTCAAGCTTTATTGGTCTGGATGCTTTTGATTCTCTCAACTACCTGAATTCTCCACGGGTTGAAATGGCACGGGCTTCGCTGTTGTACATGCTCTGTGGGGATTATTGACAGGACCACAGGAGTTCATTTGTAATTTGGTACTGTTGAAGTCTAGCGGAGCCGTGCCTTCAGGTGGGCTCCCATACATGCGGCGGTCTCTACAGCCTTATGGCGAGACGATCTCTCAACAAGACAGTAGCGGATATAACCATTTACCTTTACCTTACTGCCCTGATGGGGGCGGTGGGCGCCGGATCTCTACATGCCGGAGAAGAAGTCATCATCCTGGGTAAAGGTAAGACGGATGCTCTCGCGGAGTGGGACAAGCCAGTCCACTTCGGAACGGGCAACTGGAAAGTGGTGGGTGATGCAGAGGATCAGGCCATCAAGTTACGGGCAGACTCGTCTTCCTTTGCTTTGGAGAAAAGCATCACGGTTGATTTGAGCAGGTCGCCGTTTCTCGAGTGGGAGTGGAAGGTGACGGTCCCGCCGGCCGGAGGAGATTTTTCTTCTCCCGACACAGACGACCAGGCCGCTCAGTTGCTCGTCGTTTTTCCCAAGACCTTCTTTGAGCGTCGGAAAGTCATCAGCTATATTTGGGACCCGACCGCGCCAAAGGGGAAGATTGCGTCTGCCGCCGGACCGATTTACCTCAATGTGAAGGCGATCGTGGTCGAATCAGGAGACGATCGGATCGGCCAGTGGATAATCGAAAAACGCAATGTGCTCGACGATTTTCGGGTGCTCTACGGGGAAATTCCTGAACATGCTGTGGCCATCCGTCTGCAGATCAACAGCCAGCACACACAATCAGTTGCCGAAGCATTCTGGAGGACGATACGGTTCACGTCCGACTGAGGTCCTGGCATGAATGCCTCACTGTCTTGCCTTCCCCCTCGAATCCCGCGAATCAGAAGATTCCTTCCGGTGGTCGGAGTGCTGGTTTCCTTTTTATCCACGACGGCGCAAGCCGAGGGGTGTGTCGGCGCCTATGTCCGCAACGACTGCCCAGGCGGAGTGGTATGTTGGAGCCTATGGCGGCTTGTCTTATCTTTCTCGGGATCTGGACCGGGTTGAGCGTCAATTGGTTCAGCGGCCTGTGGCTGGCGTTCATCGGCTGGTTCCTCATGAACGCGGCGCAGGAAAGCGTCGTGCAAGTCAGTATCCGTTCCGCGTTGAGCGGATTGAGAGTGGAAGATGTCATAAGCCGTGACTGTCCGACGGTGTTCGGTCGGATCAGTCGGGCCGAGTTGGTCAGGGACCATGTGCTCAAAACCGGGCAGCGCTGTTTCACCGTGACCGATGGAAACAGGCTGGAGTGATTGGTCACCTTGTATCAGATTAAAGCGGAGCCGCAGGAGCGTTGGGCCCAGATGTCGGTTGAGGAGGCCATGACACCTGTCTCGCAGGTGAGGGGCGTGGCGCCGATAAGCCGCTCACCGAGGTGTTACGGATTCTGGAAGGCCAAGATGTCAATCAGGTTCCGGTTGCGCCAGGCGATCGGCTCGTGGGCATGATCACACGTGATCATGCATTGCGGGTGCTTGCTGCGAGGATGGAACTCGAACTTCCAATGGGACCAAGCCCGATCCGGACATCGGCAGACGCCGTGCAGGGGGGCACGATAGGTTCTCAATGACCGAACTATCAGATCACGAGACGAGGGATCAATCCGGGCGGGTCATTCGAATGGTCCTTGCGTTCGGCATTTTGGCCCTGAGCATCGCTCTCTTCACCCCGTTCGTGTCTCCGCTCCTCTGGGCGGGGGTCCTCAGTTATGCCCTGTACCCGCTCTATATCAGGTTGGTCCGGGCGACCGGGGGCCGCCGCACGCTGAGCGCGCTGGTAATGTGCCTCATCTTAATCATCGGAGTCATCGCGCCATTAGTGTACATGTCGTTGCTCATCGCGGAGGACGTGACGGAGGCCTATCGGTTAGTCATCGCGTCCGTGGGACAAGGGGACCAGCCGTTGCTTGAGAGCTGGCGACGATATCCGCTTCTCGCAACGTTGGCCGAGGCGATTCACAATGTGGAACGGGTAACCGGGACTGATCTGCGAATGAGCATCGCCGAAAACCTCGCCGAGTTGGGCAAGATGCTTGTCGGACAAGTGACGCGTGTGGTGACCCATGCGCTCTATGCGTTGGTGCAACTAGGCATGATTCTGTTATGCGCCTTTTATTTGTTTCGGGACGGGGATGCCCTGATCGAGTGGCTCCGCGCCCATGTGCCGATCGCTCCTGAGCGTCAGCTGATATTGGGGAGGCGTTTCGATGAAGTAGTCAAAGGCGCCGTCTACGGAAACACTGTCATTGCTTTGCTCGAAGGCACCATCGGCGGTCTTGCATTCTGGCTGGTTGGGTTGCCGTCCGCGGTGTTGTGGGGTGCGGTGATGGCGATCCTCGCCTACCTACCGCTGTTCGGGGCTGGACTTGTATGGGGCCCTGCGGCGGGCTATCTGTTCTGGCAGGGTTCCTATCTCAAGGGCGCCGTGCTTGTCGTGGCGGGCGTGGTGATCGCTGTCATGGATTATCTCGTCCGCACGATCGTGGTCGGTGGCCGCTCGCATCTGCACACGTTGCTTGTGTTTTTCTCCGTCCTCGGAGGGCTGACTGTTTTTGGATTGGTCGGAATTGTCGCGGGCCCGTTGGTCGTCGCGGTAGGGATCACGTTGATCGAAAGCTACAGGACGGAAAGGCCGTTAGTGACGGTTCCGGTACGGGAGCGGTAGCGTGCTGAGGTCTCCGATGGAATGTCGATGGAATGAAGCCGGCACAGGAGCTTCGCACTCGTGAGCGCGCGGCGGGCTTTCATCTCGGCATGGATGATGACCCGTGAGGTGATCCAGAAATTCGGTCGGGATAATGGGTTGTTTCTCGCGAGCGGGCTGGCCTTCAGCCTGCTGCTGTATGTGATCCCGCTTGCGCTCCTCATGATTTCCATTCTGGGATACACGCTGCTGGAGTCCGAGCAGGCTATGGAAGAAGTGCAATCCGTCATTCGACAATTTCTTCCCCGGTCGGAACAGGTCTTTGCGGAACATGTGGGTGCGATCGTCGCCGACCGGGGACTGCTGGGGCTCGTCGGATTTGTCTCGTTTCTGCTGTTCAGCACGATGGTCTTTGGTTCGATCCGGCATGTGCTCAATATCGTGTTCCAAGCCGGCCCCGCCAGGAGTCTCCTGCGCGGGACGGCTCAGGATCTGTTGATGATGGTCTTCTGCGTCGCTCTGCTGATCGTGGCGATCGGCCTGGCGTCAGTGGAGACCATCATCGGCAATCTCGGTGAACATGTCCCCTGGGCGGGGGCTCTGTGGGGACAGGGCATGCAAGTGCTCCATCAGGTCATGGCGATCATACTCGGCGGGAGTTTGATCCTGGGGCTCTATCGATTCTCTCCAGTCACGACGTTGAAGCTCGGTTCCCTGGTGGTGGGCGCCGGGGTGGCGGTCGTCCTGTTTGGGTTTGCCAAGCAGGGGTTTGCTTGGTACGTGCATTTCGCCCAAGCCGGCCTTGTTCTCTACGGGGCGTTGGGCGCCTTTCTCTTTTTCTTCGTCTGGCTCTACTACGTGTCGGTGGTGTTTCTAGTGGGCGCGGAAGCGGGCTGGGTCTTTGAACATCGGGGGCGGCTCGATCAGCCGGCGCGAGCAGAACGGTGATGTTGTCGACCGGGATACACGCATGAGGGGGAAGACGAGATCGCACCTAATCGGCAATCGGCTCTGAACGGGCTTCATCGACTCGACGGCTACTTCACGGAACATTTGGGCGGGGGGGGACTGGATGAGAGTTTGCTGACATTGCCGTTACGCCGAGTCATAAAGGCCGACCATCCCTACGTGGTTGCGACGACCCGCGCAATTTCGGAACGAGTGGGGGCGGGCGAGGGGTTGCTCTACCGCTACTTGTCGGACGAATCACCCGATGGCATTGCCGGGCATGAAGGAGCTTTTCTCCTTTGCAGCTTTTGGCTCGTGGACAATCTGGCCAAGCAGGGGCGGCTAGATGAGGCACTGGAGTTATACGACTCCCTCTGCGCGAGAGCGGGCACGCTCGGACTCCTGCCGGAAGAAATCGATCCATCGACCGGAGCCTTTCTCGGGAACTACCCCCAAGGCCTTCAGTCATACCGGCGTGATCTCGAGCGGCGTCAATTTGGGACGGCTCCTGAAGCAAGTCGGAGGGGCGAAATAAAGAGGGCATGGGGGCATAAGGATCAATAGATGACAAATATCAGTCAGGAGTCAGAGGATCAAGACTCACGGTTCGTTCAACCGGTCGTCGAGCCTTTTCAACGGTTCATTCATGCTGAAACAGCAGGCGGCATTCTGCTGCTGGGTGCGACGATCGCAGCGATGGTCTGGGCCAATTCTCCATGGGCCGCATCCTATACGGAGTTTTGGCATATACCCGTCAGTCTGGTGGTCGGGTCTCACACGTTGACGGAAACCTTGCTGGAGTGGATCAACGATGGCTTGATGGCCATGTTCTTCTTCGTCATCGGGTTGGAAATCAAGCGGGAAATTCTGGTCGGAGAACTCGCCTCATGGCGACAGGCTGCGTTGCCGCTGGCCGCCGCGCTGGGTGGATCAATCCTTCCGGCGTTGCTCTATGCGGCACTCAACACGGGACTGGAGGGTGCCAAGGGCTGGGGCATCCCGATGGCGACGGACATCGCCTTCTCGCTGGGGGTTCTCTCGCTACTCGGTACGCGCGTCCCGCTGGCGCTGAAAGTATTTTTGACCGCACTGGCCATCGCCGATGATCTCATGGCAGTGTTGGTCATTGCGCTGTTTTACACCTCGACGATTTCCTGGATGAGCCTGGCGGTCGGCGCGCTGTTCCTCATCTTGCTGATTGGCGCAAACATGGCGGGAGTGCGGCACCTGCTCGTGTATTCGATCCTCGGGATCGGCGGGCTGTGGCTGGCCTTTCTCTTGTCGGGTGTGCATGCCACCATTGCGGGCGTGATCGCGGCCATGACGATTCCAGCACGGACGCGACTCACCGGGCGCGAATTTCTCGAGAAAAGTAAGACGTTGCTCAAGCTGTTCGAGGTGGTGGTGTCGCAGGACGAACCCCCGTTGGCCAACCCGGAAGAAAGTCGGGTTGCCCGCCGCATGAAAACGGCTGTCGCGCATGCTGGGACACCCTTACAGCAATTGGAATATGCGCTCCATCCATGGGTGACCGTCGTGGTCATGCCGGTATTCGCACTCGCCAACGCCGGCGTGACGCTCAATGGGGATGTCGCCGCAATGCTGATGAATCCCGTAGCGCTCGGAATCTGCCTCGGTCTCCTCGTGGGTAAACCCGTGGGCATTCTCCTCTCAGTCTGGATCGCGATCCGTGGAGGTCTCGCTACGATGCCCGAGGGTGTGTCGTGGCCTCAACTGGGGGCCGTCGGTGTGCTCGCGGGGATCGGATTCACCATGTCGCTCTTCATCGCCGGGCTGGCCTTTCCCAGTGGCCGCGTCTTAATGGCCGCCAAGGAAGGTATTCTGATTGCCTCGACCGTCGCGGGGTTGACCGGGTGGCTCTTGCTGAGACACATTCAGAACAACAAGAAGTATTGAGCCATACCCTCAATGCGAGTCCAAGATCGAGCCCGCCGTCCGGTCGCGCAACGCGGAACGATCCGCCAAGGAACTGAGCAATTCTGACCAGACCACGAATCGTGCTGAGGGTAGACTGAAGTCAGATCTCACGCAAACGTCCTGTGGTACCCGCGTGTCAGAATGCACGGAGGTAATCGTGATCAGTTCCACAATCTTACCGTGGTGTGTTCGACAGTACTTGCGAGTGACCGCAGAGGCACGGCTAATTCTTCAAAAGAGAGGAACCTCGTATGACCACATTCATAACAACATCTATTGTACGGTACTTCTTGTTCATGGCCTGTCTCCTCACTGTCACGGCGACTCAGATACATGCCGATGATCGGGATACGACAACCAAGGTAAACGGGGTGATCTCCCAGATGCGGTCGGGTCTCATCACAGTCACCACGTCCTGGGGCCACATGACGATCCAGTCTGATGCGTTGACCGAGGCCAAGGTCGGCGACGAGATTACCATGTGGGTGAATGAAAGTAATGTCGTCATCGATGCCTACCCCAAAGGAGCGGCACGGCCGCATCACCGTTGGGTGCGAGGCCATCTGACCTACACGTCTGGGAATCAGGAAGCGATTACCCTCTGGACTCCGGAAGGCAAGAAGGACTTCATTGTGAAACAGAATCAATCGAAGTTCGGGAGCTTTGCGGAAGGGAGCCCGATCATCGTGCAGTTGAATGACAAGGGTGAAGTCATCGATGTACACCGCCGGTTAGAATTGGAACTTGCCATTGCCCCGATGCCTCATATCGAGCCTGGTTTCCGGATCAAGCTGGAGGGCGTCGTGGCGGACATCAAGTCCGGGCAGGTCTTCGTGCAGACATCCGGGGGCCGCTACAGTGTGGTTGCCAAGACGGCTCCGCATGACGTCAAGGTCGGCGACACACTGACGCTCTGGGTGAGTAGCAATAATGTTGTGGTCGACCATCATCCGAAAGGCAAAGAAGGGGTACATCGCCTCATCACCGGTAAGATGACTCACGCATCGGGGGACATGAAAGCGATTACGCTCATGACGCCGGAAGGGGAACAGACGTTTGCGGTGGAACACGGAGAAAGCAAACTCTCTGGAATGAAAGAAGGGACGTCGATTACGATCGAGCTCAACGAAGCTGGTAAGGTGATCGAGATTCGGAAGGCCGGATGAACGGATCCTGGTACGTAGAATCTATAGCGTGGTCGAGCTGAGCCTGCTGGAGCCATCCATTACCATCCCAAACAGCCGGCCTACGCTGGACGATCACAGGCGTCCATTCATATGCGCGGCCTGAGGCGACATCATGCCCATGACCTCACATATCGAGAGGCATTTTACTGCGACAGCAACTGTTCGCGATATCGTGATCGGCATGGCCGATGGATTGACGGTCCCGTTTGCACTGGCGGCAGGCCTCTCCGGTGCCGTCGCGTCATCCGGGATCGTCGTGACCGCTGGTCTGGCCGAGATTGCTGCGGGTTCGATCGCGATGGGGCTTGGTGGATACCTCGCCGCTAGGACCGATGCGGAACATTATGACTCAGAACGAAGGCGAGAGCGACAAGAGGTTGACCAAAATCCTCGCAGAGAAGAGGACGAAGTAGCCAGCATTTTTGAGCGCTATGGGCTCACCAATGAGCACATTGTCCCTTTGGTCGCAACGCTGAGGGCGAACCCGGATCGATGGGTGGACTTCATGATGCGATTTGAATTGGGGCTTGACGTGCCGGATCCCAAGCGCGCCGGTGTGAGTGCGCTGACCATTGCCGGGTCCTACATCGTCGGGGGGCTCATTCCGCTCCTCCCCTACATCCTTCTGGATAATATCGTCACGGCTCTCTGGGGGTCGATTGCCATAACCCCCGTGGCCCTGTTCATCTTTGGATATGTAAAAAGTAGATTCACGGGCATTTCGCCGTTGCGTGGAGGGCTTCAAACCGTGCTCGTCGGTGGATTGGCGGCGACTGCGGCCTTTGGCATTGCCCGACTGATCGGGTGAACTCTCTCTGCAGGGCGTTTGATTGTGGCATGAAATGGGAACTGAGAAACGCCGTTGGTCCCGCATCACCAAGATCCGGAATCATTGCACCGGGAAGAAGTTGGAGAGTCGCACGGGGGCATGAGATGTGGTCGGTCTCTGTTCAAAGCCGACGGCCAGATCCAGGTTCACGTGTGGTACTGCCACGCCCCTAGGGTGTGGCAGTAGGGGACAAGACCTTCACCTCCCCCGTTCCCAAAATGCCACGGTCTCGATAGAGCGTGCCATGTAACTGGGTTGGGCTGTTCCCCTTCCGCACATAGTTCCCACGGATTTGAGTCCGGTGCAGAGTGGCATTCCACGTGCAGATTCACGAGTCGTAGGAGGATTAAGGGCTGACAGAGCGGGTTTGATTCAGCAGGGGCCTCCAGCCGGAATTACCAAAGCTCTCTCATACGAGAGAGCGAAGGAGCTGTGATGTCGACGTCGCATCATCCCCGGGACAAGAAAGATCGATCGGTTCGTCCTCGAAAGCATGACCGATACAAAGCCAAGGGCAAACTTCGGGAGCCGTCGGTGTGTCGTGAGTGTCAGGCGGTGTACCACAAGGGGCGGTGGATGTGGGGCCCTGTGCCGTCGGACAGTCAGGAAGTGATGTGTCCTGCCTGCGAACGGATCCGGGACCGTGCGCCGAGCGGAGTGCTGCTGCTGACCGGTGAGATCGTCGTCAGGAATCGAGATCAGGTGCTCGGGCTTGCCCGGAATGAAGAGGCTCGCCTGAAGGCCGAACATCCGTTGGCTCGAATCATCAAAATCGAGGAGCAGACCGACGCACCTGAAGGAGTGGTCATCACCACGACCGACCCTCATCTCGCGCGGCGTATCGGCGAGGCGTTGCATCACGCCTATCGTGGCACATTGACCTGTCGTTATGAGGAGAATGAGGATCTGCTTCGGGCGAACTGGGAGAGCTAAGCGGGTGGGCAAGAGCCAGACCTCTCTGCCGGTCGGCTGAGGCAGCGGAGATTCTGCCTGCTCTCCTTTTCATTCTATGTGAGCATACGAGGTGGAGTTCATGAAGGAGGATCCTGTGCAGCTGACACTGACACCTGAGGAGCAGGAGGTATTGGCGGGGGCGGTCAAAAGTGCCATCTCGGACGTCGGTACCGAGGTTGGTCACACGGACAACCAGGCCATGCGGCTAGGCTTGCAAAAGCGAAAGAAAGTCCTGATGGCAATTCTTGACCGGCTCAGAGTCACCGTCTGAGGGCGTTTCATCTCTGCACGCGAGCGTTTCGGACTTCAGGATGACGAGACGGCTGCAGTGATGAACCCCGCCCGTCCCGTCGCTTCTCGGCCATGATCGATCCAGAAGGAAGGCAAGAGTATGGTTACATCGTCTTGGCGTATGAAAGCCGTGGAGAAGTGGGGCGAGCACGCACGATGGCTCAGTGGGGAGGGACCATTTGCCGTGATCGCACCCTGTCGGGAGTTTTCCTTCTCCCTTTGGGCTACGAAGGAAGCAGCGGAAAAAACGAAAGCCCATCTCAACCAGACGGGCTGTGGCGGAGGTTGTAACCCGCTACTTCATAAGGTCGTTGATCTGAGCGAATGATTGTGGACGATTGAGTACGGGGCCTCCTGGTTTGACGGGTGGCGGTCCACAGACCGGATCGTGGGAACGGCCTGCTTTTCACCATAGTCGTGTTGCCTTTAGCTGTCGATAGTCGTCCTTGCTGCATTCAAATGGGTGTGATTGGAAGGGATACCGTGAACGCTGCCGATCTGTTGATCCGGTGTCTCGAACACGAAGGTGTGGAGTTCATATTCGGCGTGCCCGGCGAGGAAACGCTCGAGGTGATGGATTCCATCCTGGGCTCTCGGATTCGATTTGTCACGACGCGTCATGAGCAGGGTGCCGCGTTCATGGCCGATGTCTACGGGCGACTGTGCGGAAAAGCCGGAGTCTGTCTGTCCACCCTCGGGCCAGGGGCGACCAATTTGATGACCGGCGTGGCCGATGCCACCCTGGATCATGCTCCGCTGGTCGCCATCAGCGGGCAGGTGTCCACAGAGCGTAAACATGCCCAGTCGCACCAGTACATCGACTTGCAGGCGCTTTTCAAGCCCATTACCAAGTGGAATGGTGTGATCGCGACGCCGGCGATGATTCCAGAAGTGGTACGAAAGGCGTTCAAGATTGCCGAAACCGAAAAGCCTGGAGCGATTCATCTGGAAGTGCCTGAAGATGTGGCAGCCGAGCGACTCAGGGAATCCGATGCCTTCCTGCCGCTCCGGGTCCAATCACCGCGTGTTCCCGAGCCCTCATCCGTACAAGTGAAGCGAGCCGTTGCCGTGCTCTCAGAAGCCAAGAGACCACTTATCCTGGCCGGCAACGGCGTGGTGCGCAGACGCGCCGCCGAGGCAGTCCGGCGGTTTGCGCGGAGACTGAACATCCCGGTGGTGCACACCTTCATGGGGAAGGGGATTGTGCCGGACAGCGAGCCCCTGTCGCTGTATACGATCGGGTTTCCGGGAAGAGACTATGCCGCACGAGTGGTCGAACAAGCTGATGTGGTGGTGGCCGTCGGCTACGACTTTGTCGAATACGCGCCCTGCTTGTGGAACCCGAACCGAGACAAACGCATCGTACACGTCGATGTTTCTCCGGCAGACGTCGATGCGCACTACGTCGTCGATGTGGGCGTGCTCGGCGATGTGGGGCAGGCACTCGACCGGATGGCGGACGGGATGGCTGCGTTCGAGCCTCTGTGGGCCGAACGAGGACGCGAGGTCGTCGTCTCTGGTCTGTGCAGCGAATACGCCGGCACCCCCGGCTGGCCTCTGCGTCCGCAGCAGGTCATCCAGGAACTCCGTCGCGCTCTTGCTCCGGATGATCTGGTGGTGTGCGATGTCGGAGCCCATAAGCTTTGGATGGCGCGCATGTTTCCTTGTCAGGCTCCCAATACCTGCATCATTTCGAACGGATTTGCCGCGATGGGGATCGCGTTGCCAGGGGCGGTGGCGGCTCAACTTCTCTTTCCCTCGCGCCGAGTCGTTGCGGTGACAGGCGACGGGGGATTCTTGATGAACTCCCAGGAGCTGGAAACCGCAGTTCGGCTGCAACTCCCGCTCGTGATCCTGGTCTGGCGCGACGACGGATATGGCGTGATCCGGTGGAAACAGATGCTCCGGTTCGGCCGCACCTCCTCCGTGGAATTCGACAATCCTGATCTGATCGCCTATGCGCGCGCCTTTGGCGCCGCAGGATTTCGAGTGGGAGGCCCGTCCGAACTCACGCCGATCCTGCAGGAAGCGATAAAAGCGGAGCGTCCGGCCGTGATCGATTGTCCGGTGGATTATGGAGAAAATATTCGAACCACCGAGCATCTGATGCGCGTGAGTTAGCCGTTCCCTTTAAGTCTGTCTGGATCGCACACAGATGCCCTCACGCCATTTCAGGAAGGGAAATCACATGTTCGTGTGCCTGCTGGTTCTTACAATCGTCATTGGATTTCCGCTGTCAAGCCTCGCTCAATTCGTGGATAAAGGCGAGTATGTCGAGGTGGCCAAAGGCACGAAGCTGTGTCCGAAGGTCATCGTGGAAAAATCAAAAGGGGTGCTTGATCCAGAGAACGTCTATTGGCGAGTCACCAGTAAGGTGCGGACGAATGGCACGCAGACTGTCGTTGCAGTGGTCCTTGAAACCGAGTACGACCGCAAAAGCGGCGAGACTACGATCAAGGAACGCCGATATGATGAGGACTATGCCACGTTCTTCAAGAGAGATCCTGAGCACAAAGGGATGCTTCTCATGATCAGCCCGCAAGATGGTCGAGTGGAAGCAACAGTGGAACCGTGCAGGGCGAAGAAGTAGAGGGTTTGCCCTCGACGCCTTTCATCCAGCAGAGCGCTTTGTGCACAACGCATGGGGTGTGGCTGGCCAGGAACCAGCAGAAGCAATACCTGCCCAGAATGCTTAACCATTGGTGGTTAATCAGGAAGCCAAGATGGAATTGATGGACATATCGATTGACTATATATGGTAAACTTGTGTAGAATGAATCGTGGAGAGAGGAGATGACTCCCGAAGTGAAGTGTTTGTTGATTGTTTGGTGCCATGAAAGTTGGGAACGGAAGATGAGTCTGTTGGTTTAAGCTCTGACGTCCCAGTTTCGCTGACTGTCCTATTCTTTGCGCTTCCCGTATCCTTCCCTGCGCGAATGATTCCTCAGTCTCCGCCGCTTCAACGCCAGAGTTCCGAAGAAGATCCGATGATCTGGTGAGGGTGCCCTCATGGACTGATCGTGAGGACTGCAGTCCGTCACCGTGATGAGAGAGGCGACCTCCCGGTCACAGATCGGGATCGTCTTCTATCGAGCGAGGAACCGGTGGGGTGTTCAACGAAGGGGGTGTTCAACATGAGATTCTTTACAATTACCATGCTGGGACTCGTGTGTCTCGGAATGACCGGGCTTGCCATGGCGAACCCTGCGATGTTGCCCGAGCATCCTGGGTATCCGTCTGGCGGAGAGTTTGCCTACGATACAGGTCGGAAAAATTTGACCTATAGCCAGTCTATTGAGGAGGCCGCGAAGTCCGGCGATACAAGGATGGGCCTGTCGCTGAGTGATCCTAATAATACCAGGATACCGGAAGCCCAAGGTGTTGACCCATTGTCGACAGAGGCGGTTGAACAGCCGGCAAAAGACGACATGCGCAGACCAAAGAAATAAAGCAGAACTCTAGGCCCATGGTGTGGTTGCCAAGCAACTCATATTGCTGCAGGTGGAGGAATGAGTAGAAGCAGGGTATGGAGTCTGGCCAGTACATGGTGATTGTTGGTAGGGCGGCCGCCATGCACATATCTCGAGGGGTCATTGGTGGACGGAGTGAGCGTGATCGCACGGAGGGCCTTGCGGTCATGCTCCTACATCTTAGGCCAGGCATGAAGGAGACAGCCATGACGGACAAGAGAGCCACGATATGGCGAACAATTCTTATTGTAGGGATGATCCTCGGTCTCGGCGGGATTATTGGTGAAATGGTCTGGAGCGCTGATAAGGAGAAACTCAAAGAGATAGAGGTGGTCGCCATGGCGGCTTCCGCCAAGGTGACGATTGAGGGAGCGGTGGGGACGGCGTTGGGAAGCATCGCTGGTCAGGTCATTGAGGCAGAGTTAGAGAGGCGAGGGGACAAGGCCGTGTGGAATGTTGAAATCCTGACCGAGGAAGAAGGGATTATGGCGGTCTATGTTGATGCTGTTTCAGGGGCGGTGGTGATGACGGAGGAAAAGGTGGTTGGGAAGAGGCTGGCTCAAGACAAGCTCTCGTAGACACTCGACGGTACTTGTAGCTGAGCGTTGCGGACACGAAATGTTTCGTATGGACCGTCTATGAAGGAGGGGCCTATGCATCTGTTGCCGATACCACAGGCACACGAGGTATTGTTATGGGCGGTCAAAGCTGCAATTTCTGATCTCCAAACGGAAATTGGTCACACCGATCAGCAGGCCATGCGGGAAGATTTGCAGAAACGAAAGGAGATTCTGTCAGTGATTTTTGCCCGGCTCGGATTCTCAGGCAACCAGCCCCAGTCGCTCTAAACAAGAGTGGGCACAGTTGTGAAGGCGAGCCACGGAGTAACCAGCGAATGGCTACGATCGAGGGAGTGCATGGCATATGGTCCCTTCAATCTGGTCGGCAACGCCGAGATGGCTTTTCACGATTTCAACAAAGGAGGATCACATGTCTAGGTTCCTACTAGTTCTTGTCATGGTTATTGGTTTTCCCTTGTCAGGCTCCGCTCAATTTGTGGATAGAGGTGAGTATGTCGAGGTCTCGAAAGGCGTGAAACTCTGTTTCAATGCCGATCTGGATACCTTGAACAGGATGCTCGATCCAGAGAAGCGTTTCTGGCGCGTCACAAGCAAGGTGAGGGCGAACGGCACGCAAACGGTGGCCGCATTTGTCCTCGAAAGTGAGTACGATCGCCAAAGCGGTGACACCACAATCCAAGAACGCCAATACGATGAGGGTTATGCCACTCGGTTTAAGAGAGCGGTTGAACATAAGGGGATGTTGTTGATGGTGAGTCCCAGGGATGGTCAAGTTGAAGCGACCGTCGAGATTTGCAAAGGGAAGAAGTAGGGAGGCGATCCCCGTGAGACAGCCGGCATGAGTGTCTCGGAGACTGCGACATCGTACAGAGTCAAGTGCGGCATACCGTTGTTATGGAGCAGTTGGGCGTGGGCCCGACCACACAAGGTAGGGTGGCTTTTTGATCGTTCCTGCAGCGCTGGGGTAGAGGTGGAGAGCATGGCTATAGGCGTGCCCCTGGGCGACCAGACAGGTGGATGCTGTTGAGATGACTTGGAAGGCCGCGCGGTCGTTTTCCTCGATTATGGCGTTATACAGGGGGCAGGAGAAATCACCGCCGGTTGAACACTTCGTACTGATCACGAGGTGAGATCCGTCCGAAAAGGTCAACAGGGGATCCAGGTTGATGCGAGCCATCGGTGAGTCTCCTCTCGTCTGATCGGCACATCCTAGGAACAAATGGAGACATAGGGCGCGATGTAGAGTCGCAAGCGATTGTTCTCGAACAGTGCACCTTCCAAGGCGACGACCGCATTCAGAGCTTGCTCGCCCGAACTCATTTCCACAAATCCGTAGCCGGCCTATTCCCCACTGTGCTTGTGTCTGACGACGTAGGCGTGAGATACGGTGCCATAAGCTCCGAATAGGTCGCGGAGCTAATAATCGGACGTGGCGTCCGGGAGGCCCCCGACATACAAGACACGTTTACTCATGACTGCTCCATCTGTGGCGCGAAATGTTCGCCTGTTACGGCGAGATTATCGCTCGTCCCGAGGCTCAGAATAGGCATAGACCAGGGCACTGATCACTCCTGCAATGTACAGCAAGGCTGCCACGCCAAGGGGATTGTGGTCAAGCCGTTGGGTAAAGTTATGAACGAGGGACATAGGTCGCCCGTGTCTAGCTGTCGTGTGCTGGGACGGTATGGTTCATTCGCCACTCGGCTTCTGCTTGGGAACTCTATGGCGCCGGCTTCCAGTTCCGCTAGCTCGGTGCTTTCCGGTTGAAGACTTGGTCTTTTGGGATGTGGAACGCAAGCGGGTATCTTCTCCAAAGCTGTATCTTGCCAACGACGCGACTTCCTGCCTGATGACTTCGATCGAGGATGTACTGTCGACCGAATCGGGATCAGTCAGTCCCAGAAGTTGCCAGCGGATTTTCGGTTTATGGACGGACTTCTTCTTTCCTATTTTCCGACCCTTCCAAACCGAAGAGAGGTTCATACGAACTCCTTCTGTGCGGGCATGAGACGCAAGCCATTGGCATGCCTGACCGAGAAGACCAGCAGCCCCGTTTCGATGCCGACAACGGATCTTTTCACCCGCATGATAGGCAACGGACGCCAGTCAATGGGATGAGTGTCACACGTGATACTGCAGACTATCGCGCAGGGACTGGGAGTGAGTACGAGGAGCGCGGGGAAGACATTAGCTTGAGCGATTGCGCAAGATAACAGCTGCTGCATTAAGCAGTCAACCCACCAGATTGGCCACTGTTGGGCTGGCAGGGGAAACAAGGTATCCGGCAGGTAGCTTGTTTGAGCACATCTAGTGTCCTGTCTCTGAAGTTCGTGGAATAAGTTGTGCGTGGTGTCCTCAGGTATCGAAAGGAGGACCTCATGCGCACTGGACGACCGACCGCTCCGCTGACCTTGACGATGACTGAACGGGAGACGTTGCAGCGGTGGGCGCGCCGCCCCAAAACCGCTCAGGCGTTGGCGAAGCGGGCCCGGATTATTCTGACCTGTGCTGAAGGGCAGACGAATACCGCCGTAGCCCATGACATGCGCGTGACGCAGCAAATGGTCTGCAAATGGCGGCAGCGTTTTGTGGCCCGACGACTTGAAGGATTGCTGGATGAGCCCCGTCCCGGCGCGCCACGTACGGTGACGGATGCGGCGGTGGAACGGATTGTCACCCAGACCTTGGAGATGACACCCGCCCATGCGACGCATTGGAGCACCCGCGCCATGGCGCAGGCGTACGGGGTGAGCCGCAGTACCGTGCATCGCATCTGGCGGGCCTTTGGCCTGCAGCCGCATCGGACCGAGACGTTCAAGCTGTCGGCCGATCCGCTGTTCGTCGAGAAGGTGCGCGATATTGTCGGCTTGTATCTCCATCCGCCGGATACAGCGCTTGTCTTGTGCGTCGATGAAAAGGCGCAGATTCAGGCCTTGGATCGCACACGTCCGTTGTTGCCGATGCGCCCGGGACAGGTCGAGCGCCGGACGCATGACTATCGTCGCCATGGCACGACGTCGCTCTTCGCCGCCTTGGAAGTCAAGACAGGCCGCATCATTGGGCAACTCCATCACCGACAGCGGGCGCGAGAATTTCGGAAGTTCCTCGACACGATTGAGGCCCATGTCCCGGCGCAGTTGGACGTGCATCTCATCCTCGACAACTATGGGACGCATAAAACGGCCATTATCCGCCGATGGCTCCTGAAGCGCCCACGCTTTCATCTGCACTTCACACCCACCAGTGCCTCCTGGATCAATCTCGTGGAACGCTGGTTCGCGCTGCTGACCGAGCGCCAACTCCGCCGAGGCGTGCACCCCAGTGTCAGGGCCCTCAAGGCCGCCATCCGAGAGTACATCACCGTAACCAACACGCACCCTAAACCCTTCATCTGGACCAAAACCGCCGATGAAATCCTAGCCAGCGTCGCCCGATTTTGTCAGCGAACTTCAGGGACAGGACACTAAGCTATGGAAGAACAAGAGTATTTTCCAATCCGGAAATGAGTCTGAACGACGGTCGGCGAATCTGAGTCTCTGCTTTCTGTGCTGACTCGGTTGGGTTGATAAATGCTCCGTCGTTCTGCTGTGCCGGTGTGGCTCAGGCCCGC
>JAOUHJ010000150.1 GCA_029865225.1 Nitrospira sp. | reverse complement strand
TGAACATGCTGCATGATGCGTTCACGTTGGGTCTCCTTCGGTTGGGTGCAGGTGGGTTTGGCGATTCACTGGCACCCTACACCGTTGGATGACCCAACGTCTAAGCTGTTTTGGACAAGAGTGATTTTCAACAGGGATCCACCTCTCGTGAGCAATCGAGGTCACGATGTGGTAGAGTAGAGCCGTGGATCATTCTGATCCTCGCGCTTTTCCCTCCCCGTGTCGTTCCCGCGCGATTGCACTCATCAGTCTGCAGTGAATTTGTCGTCGACGGCCTTCGTATCATGGCCGTTATCGTAAGCGACGAAGGCCCTCTCTCCGCCGTGATGCCGTGGCCCTCGTGGTACGGTTTCAAAATTGAGGCTTGTGCCGGGTACGTCTGTGCGTTTCGTGCAGTCCTGTACCACCGAATGAAGGAGAACAAACACATGCGCGTCGCGAAACTGAATCCACCGATACCTGTTGCGCGATGGGTCCGCATCCCAGACGGGACGAGAGTGCGCCATCGGTCGGAAGCCTATGAAGGAGTCATTGACGGCTTGACGGAGCTCATATCCGGCTCAGAACGTAACCCAGACGGAAAAACCCAATACCGTGTGAATGTGGGTGATAGTACCCGGGTGCTCGTCTCGGAGGAGCACCTCAATATCCTGCTGGACAACCAACACCTTGTGCTGCTCGCTCGCGAATCCGAACTGTATCGTCGGTCCGTCACCGACCGGCTCCGGGCCGTCTTTTCGGAAGATCGCTTCGTGCCTGTAGCAGCCAAGGTGCCGAAACCCCCGACAAGTCCCGTTAGGTAATGGAAGGGGCTGTCGCCCAGAGTGTCAGAACAACTTTAAACGTGGAGGAGCGATGAAGACATCATGGGGGGCTAACGCCTCATACCGACGGAAGCGGGTCGTACCTCGAACCAAGGTCCGCTGGGAGATACTGAGATTCCAAGATCCCGTACAGTCGTCCTCATCACCGTCCATCGAAGATCTTCGCCGTCAAATCACATCCGCTGCCAGTTGGGGATTGAGTTCGGATACCCTGTCCCGCTCTGGTCAGAAAGACGTGCGTCCCCAATCGCGACCCAAGGCGACGGCGAATCGCAAGCGGGAGGCCGCGTCGTAGTAGGTCTCTGACATCGGTACATCGTATCCGAAAGGAGGGCATCATCGCAGGAATAGGTAAAACCACCCAGGCCAAGCGGAATCGTGAGAAAGCTCGTCAGGAGAAACAACGTGACAAAGAAGAGCGCCGGGTATACCGGAAGGCCGCGAAGCTCAACCGGCCGACGCTGGGGGGCGAGGACCCTGATCTCGCTGGCTTGCAATGGGGGCCGCAACCTCCGCTCTATTGAAGGACCGCAAAAGCACTAGATATCACACGTTCGCCAGTACACACGAAAGGAAGAATCATGGACGGCAACACACTCACCTTTGCAATCGTGATCGTGGCACTCGGAGTTGCAGGTATCGCTGTATACATGAAGGGCAAGTAGCATCCATATTGTCGGATATCGCGGAATCGCCTGAGGATCTGGCCTAGCGGCTCGAAGTCACACGGCACCCAGCGAGACCAGTCTCGTATGGAAGGAAGAGGGGGACTGTTGTGTCACTTCGCCGGTTGTCATCATAAATGATGCGGAAACCGTGCGGACGGAATGCGGTTTGGCACCAGAGCCTTGGATGATCCGCGGCGTATGGAGTTGCTCACCATGAAGGGTGCAATGATCGGTGGCTTATTGCACGCCCCTGAGTGAAACGCTCGGAGGGCCGGAGACTTCCCAAGAAACCGCTCAGCGCTTCAGTGTGTGGGCAGTCACCACTTCTTCGCTTCAAAAGCGCCATCCAGGAGCGCCTCGAGGGCGTTGGGAAGAACGGACCTTTCTCGTTGACATTCTGCCAGATCGTCGCCCTGCGGTTTGCACAACTCAGCGGCATGCCCATCCGGTGCTTCCCAAAGTCCCTCCACCACGTGAACGAGATGCTCATCATCCCGAGGAATGAGCTCCCCGTATTGGTTCAGGCTCGGTTCCCGCGGCCCTGAAGCCGCCGGCCAATAGGCTCCCGTGATTCTGTTAATCACGACTCGCGTCATATTCACTCCCTGGCAACTAAGTAGCGGCCCCTCCGCGTTCGCCGAATGTCTATGGATTTACACCGCTGACCGCTCTTCTTGATAGCCTATGTAATCTCCCGACCAATGACAATAGCGGCTGCGGGCCCATCTCACCACCTCATCTTTTCGGAGCTCACCATACCGTTTTTGGAGGACTATGCCGAATGTGTCGAGATCCCCTTTGATCTCAACAAGGTCCTCGTCGCTAATGCTCGTCCACTTTGCCTTGAGCGGGGCCTTGAGCTGCTCCCAGAATTGTCCGAACTGTTCCTGATTCATACGAACTCCTTAGTTAGATATACGGTTTCCGCTCCTCTGTGCAAAGACCTGTGGCGTCTTGGCAGAGAGGCCCTCACAGAAACTCAGGCGTAGAAGCGGTGAAGACCGAAGAATCAGACGCGCAAAGACGGTGTGAAAGGAACGGCGCGCGCGATGGGAAAGTCAGCAAGCTCAATACGTCCAAATGCACTTTGATCCTCTTCACTATCGGAGTCAAGCGATATTAAGAGGAAGAAATGAATTTGGCATCCTACTCCCTGTGACTGCCTATCGAACGCCTGTCATCGCGATCCACATTATAGTGCTTGACTCTCATGTCCATCGCGCGCACGGTGCTACAGCTCGGTGTGAAGCTTCGGCGACTGTCTCATCTTTTGCGCTTCCTACTTCTTCTCAGCGTGACCGACTTCCTCAGTCTATGCCGCTACGATGCAGGTTCTCTGAACGACTGCATGCCGTGTGTTACCTAATCTTGTGGAGGGGACTTAGGGCACTGCTTCTATCTTATAATGGACGCGCCATTCCATAGAAAGGAATACACCATGTGCTACTACGCACTGGTGTACCTAATGGCAGGCTGATTGCTGGAGCGCTGAATCTCTCGTGGGCCCATCTCCGAATCACGTCCAGGTGGTGGAATGTGCTCAACATCGGTATCGCATTATTTCGTTATTGAGCTGATGACCGGGCGATCCGCTGAGGCCGTGTGATCGGAGTTGTGTGACTGTTTGACAAGGTCACAACTCGTCATAAGAATGATCTCTGCGCAAGAAGAAGGAGGTATGAACGCTGATCGATCCAAGAGCAAATGGTTGCAGTTCATAGGCGCGCTACATAACCAGTCGGGACAATTCGCCAACACTGTTATGCATGAACTCGCAGGAAACCATCACAAATTCGTCGGCAAGCATCAAAAACGATATGGGGATAAAGTAAGTGTTGCCATACGAATGGGCTGATGCAACTCGGCTCGAAACTGCCAAGAAAAGTCGACGTCGCAACCCTGAACAAGCAACTGTTTACCGTGTGAATGGTCATGCACGGACAGGGCATAATTTTGTTTTTCTATCTGATAAGAAGAAGCGATCATCAATGTACGGACGATTCTGACATGACAGCACCATTGACGACCAGAAGGATCTCCTTGGCCGAACCATCGAACGATCTCGGCAATGCCATGCTCTGCTAGCCTATGGTATTTGCTCCGACGAGTCCCCGTTACAGGATTGTGGATGAATCCAGACGCAAGCAGAAAAATTGTTACAGTGGCGGTCATCGGGATGATTTATTTCTTTCCGACGATGATGGCCTATTAGTGTGACCTTGCGAAGAGGCAGTCCATTGTCGCTCTCAATCTGTTTCTTGGACGGACTGTGATTGGCTGGGTCGATGCGCTGGTCTGGACAATGTGCAAACCGGCGAGGATCTGAAGGGTGACGTCGCTGACCAACATCTACGATCCGTTAATGGTTGAGGGGGAGGGCTGCACGGGCGATATCCGAACTAGCGCCTTTACCCAGGAATTACTTTTCCGTAATCCACGAAATCTTTAATCAACCCACATTCTGCCGTCGAATCTGGAGGGCCCACCGCCGACACTTTGTGAGAAAGGCGATTCCCTCATGTCGGCATCAATCAACCCGTTCTTTTCGGTACGCAAGGAAATCCAGGGGCTCATCAGTTCCTGCGAAACGCTTCTTTCCTCTTCGGTGCTCTTTAAACATGCACCCCTGTCTCCTCACGAGCGAACAATCGTGCTCTATTACTCAGAGCAACTGAAAGCTTGCCTCGGCGCATCGGAAATCCACTGAGTGGTGGTGCAGGGAGTTAGAAAGCGTCGAGAGGTCCTCCTGAGGTGGCTCTTAGAACAGCAGGATGAGCCTGTGAGCAGCTTGCAAACACGCCTACGAAGAAGTGGATTGAATCATTGCTGTCCAAGATAGCCGAGACCTGGTGGGAGCCCACATGATTTGATGCGGGTTTCGGACGGGTGATGGCGGGTTTTCACGTGCATGCCTCCTGGTGCTGTCCAAGATCAGGCGAAGGCCA
>JAOUHJ010000149.1 GCA_029865225.1 Nitrospira sp. | reverse complement strand
CGTCAGGCCATCGAAGCGTTTGTGGCCGCCTATGGACCAACAGCCAAACCTTTTGTGTGGCGCAAGAGAGAAGTCAAAGGCTCTCAACTCAGAAACACTATCGTGAACTTACGCAATTAAGCACTAGTTGTCCATGCCATTTACCCCCTTCCACATGGGCGCCGCGCTTCTCGTGAAACCCGCGGCGCAGAAGCATTTCAGCCTCATCACATTTGGCCTCGCTCAAATCGCCATGGATATCGAGCCGTTCATCGGTATGGTGCGAAATTCCGACATGCTTCACGGCCCCACCCATACTGTACTTGGTGCCATCGTGATCGGCCTACTGGTCGCCTTGGTGTCTCCGTCGATCTGTCGCCCAATCCTCCGTCGATACAATCAAGAAGTCACGGCCTACAAGCTGTGTTGGCTGTCGGAGCCACTCGAACCCACTCGTCTCGCGATTTGGTCTGGCGCCTTTGGGGGCACACTGAGCCACATTGTCCTCGATAGTTTCATGCATTATGACATGCGACCCCTTGCACCATTTTCTGATGCCAATCCGATCTTGAATGTATTGTCGCACGATGGTGTCTATCAGCTCTGTCTGATACTGGGTCTCGTTGGTTGTATCGCATGGTTACTGACAAAATGGTTGGGTCGCCTGTGAGAGCAAGCAGTGGATGAACCGCTCACACGCTGAAGCCCCGGCCAGGTGAAGCCTTGGCAGCCTGCGACGGTCTCGCCTTGACATCTCTCCGGGGATGGCCTAGCTTTGCGATCAGGACAACCGATTCATCCTGGGTGACATAGAAAGGGACTCGTGAAATCGAAGAAGGCCATCAAGCCGAAGACTCCGACCAAATCGAAGACGACGCGCCAGAGACCTGTCCGTCGAACAACACCAGAGGCCCCCTCCCCTTCTGTTTCAGCAACACTCTATGAACGGATCGCCACCCGAGCCTTCGAGAACTACGAACGACGTATTCGTCAAGGTCCACTTGATGACTGGCTTCAGGCGGAGCAGGAGATTCTCGGATCACCGTAAACACGACATGCTGACCTACTAGATTGTGATGCGTCTGCCCATTCCCAGCGATGACTCAAGCCATCACCTATAAAGGCTTCACGATACAACCCGCTCCTCGGCAGCTCGTGGATACCGGCCAGTGGGAGTTGAACGTCTTCATTTCCTGGGGCGCGGAGGACGAGGAGGATAGCAGTCATTTCGTAAAGACCGGTCGGTATGCGACCTCCGAGGAAGCCACGGCCCAGTGCATTGCCTATGGCAAGCAGATCGTGGATGGCCAGATTCCCGGTTCCTCGGTTGGTTCACGACACTGACTATCTGAACAGTCAGCGTGCGGGGGGTGTCATGCGACTGGTTCTGGCTCTGCTCATCACCCTGGTGAGTGCCTGTGCCCACCTAAAACCTGGCAAGACTTCTGAGCCAGCCGGCAGTCTATCGGCCGTAGAACGCGAAGCACTGCTGCAGCAGGCCCGTGAAGGCGCGAGACAGGCCCGAGAACGGTACATCGAGACCACCCGTCCCGCCCTTCAGCGGCAGTTTCGACAGGAATATCCCGCGATGTCTGAATCGGAAATCGAGACGTTGGTCACTGATGCGTTGGAGAAAGGCTTGCACCCAGAGGCCAAACCCCGACGGGATGGGCCAAGCCGGCAACATCAAATGGATTGCCTGTCCTCCCCATGGAGAAATTCTGCCTTTGCGAATTGCTATTAGGGAACATTGCACCAGGCGACGCGGCCGGCAGTTCTCACGCCTCTTGGTCGCATTCCCTCAAACCTCCGGCAGTGCGAACGATACGATATCCACACGGTGCCTTTGCCTCAGGTAAGGAGAAATCTATGGACAGTCGCACAGGTGGTATTCATCCAAATACAATTCAGACCATACGGGAATGTTTCGAGAAGCAATTTGTAGACATCAAGTTCAGTCAGACTATCAGACCGACGTTCAGCTTTCGCCACGGCGTCGAGAAACATTCGTGGCAGGTGGTCTTCAACGAACAGTTTCTAGTTGACCACGCGTCAAGTGAGGAGTTGCAGCATTTCGTCGAACACAAGGTGATTCCGAAGGTCCTCAAGCATCCCGGTAAGCGCATTCAGATTTCGAAATGGTCAGACATCACCGTTGAAGAGAGAATCTGACACGTACGAGCAACGCAGGTCTGTTTTGAATTGGAGCGGCGAACACGGATGTGGTATCAGTGTAGAACGAACTGTGAGGTGGATGCGGGTCCCTTCCTGCAGTCCTTGCCAGATCAGGGACATGCCGTCTCGAAAACTCATTCAACCCGTCGTGGAGATAGAGCGATGCCTAAAGCCCGCAGTGCTGGCCAGTGTGATCGATGTGAAGCTGAAGATCGAGTCAGGATGACCTTCATGACATGCAACCGGTGCCATAGGTACTTCTGTAGTGAACACGGCACTCCCGAATTGGACCAATGCGAAGCATGCATTGAAGGCGGTGAGGAGACCGAATAACGAATGATCGATCAGATTGAATCGGCGTAGAGAAAGATCGGCGGATCCCTGTAGGTATCGAAAGACTTCTCCGACAGCTCAACCACCAAATCAAGATCGCCCCGCGGTATCTGTAAACGCAGCTGTCTGTAAGACCCGTGGACCATGCAGGGTTGCCTCATTGGCGACGCATTCACGCCACGATGGATATTCTGGCACTCTTTGCGATCATCTTTGTGCTCAATAGCCTGCCCGCCTTCGCGCCACCGACGTGGATGGTCTTGTCCGCAGTTGGACTATCAAACCCGGATGCGAACCCCTGGCTCACCGCGCTCGTTGCGGCTGCTGCGGCCACCGCCGGGAGAGTTGTCCTTGCGAAGCTCGCGTTTCTGATTGTCAGGCAACGCTGGTTGAGCACGCGCACCAAAGAGAATATTGATCTCGTGAAAGAGCGTCTGGCAACACAACGCGCGATGACTTTTGGGGGTGTCCTCGCCTATACCTGTAGCCCCTTTCCCTCGAACTCGCTGTTTATGGCCTATGGACTCACGTCTTTGCCTCTGACTCCGGTGGCGCTAGCAGCCTTCATAGGACGGTTTGTGACCTATAGTTTTTGGATGGTTATTGCGATGGATGTTGCGCAGAAGACTGTGGTCGATCAAGGATCAGTCTTGGCCTATTTCGGAGGGTATTTTGTCTTGACGCAAGCTCTCATGCTCGCGCTGGTCGTTCTCTTTGCGAAGTTGGACTGGAGGGCTTGGTTTGCCAGCAAGACGCTCCGATTCATCAGCCGAACATGAAGCTCGCGATTTCAGGCCGATGTGCCGGATCCTCAGACGATTCCGCAGCAAACGGCAATAGGTATGTTATTTGCCTCTCATGTATACGGCGATACCTGCAACTCCGAGTGCCACTATCACGACTGCAAAGGTGAGTGTGTTGACGTCCATGATTGTTCCTTTCGTGCGCACTTGAGCGCCTGTACTATCGAGTGTCTTGTAGTCCTTCAATAGAGTGGAGATTGCGGCCCCCAATGCAAGCCGGCGAGGTCAGGATCCTCACCCTCCTGCGTCGGCCGGTTGAGCTTAGTGGCCTTCCGCTGGACCCGGCGTGCTTCTTTTTCACGTTGTTTCTGCTGACGTGACTTCTCACGCTCCCGCTTTGCCTGGGTGGTTTTACCTGTTCCTGCGATGGTGCCCTCCTTTCGGGTGCGATGTGCCGATATAAAAGACCTACTGCGACACGCCTCCACGTTTCCGATTCGCCGCCGTCTTGCGTCGCGATTTTGGACGCCCATCTTTCTGGCCCAAGCGGGAAAGCGTCTCCGAACTCAATCCCGAACTGGCGGCGGATGTGATCTGGCGGCGAAGGTCCTCAATTGACGGTGACGAGGACGACAGCGCGGGATCTTGGAGTCCTAGTATCTCCCAACGGACTTTGGTTCGAACTACGACCCGCTTCCGTCGGTGTGGGGCTTTGGCCCCCCATGATGTATTCATCACTCCTCCACGTTCAAAGTTGTACTGACACTCTGGGCGACGGAACCCTCTACGCACCACCGAGACTTGTCTGGGGTACGGGCTTGCTGAAACGGGACATACACAGCCTGCACAAATCTCAATTCGCGAACGGTGGTACGAGAAACACGGCCCTACGGCGGAGAGAGGGCCTTCGTCGCTTACGATAACGGCCATGATACGAAGGCCGTCGACGACAAATTCACTGCAGACTGATGAGTGCAATCGCGCGGGAACGACACGGGGAGGGAAAAGCGCGAGGATCAGAATGATCCACGGCTCTACTCTACCACATCGTGACCTCGATTGCTCACGAGAGGTGGATCCCTGTTGAAAATAGTTACGGCTGAGCGCGTATGAGCAAAGCCCATCGGGCCGGGGTGACGTCCGAACGCCTGTTCGACGCCAAGAAGGTATAGAGCCCAGGGATAATGCAATATGACAGGGTGCTTCGGC